>NZ_JBFTML010000020.1:0-94671 GCF_056396925.1 Pseudomonas sp. 05N433
GTGGTGGCCGATGCCCTCACCGAACGCTTCAAAAAGTAGGCGCTGCCGAAGGCTGCGATCTGCTGCACTTGATCGCGCCCGCGTGCACTGCGGGCGCCAATGCGGCACAATTGTGCGCATTGGTTTATTGCGCCAGGGCCTGCCGCCCCGGCTGGAGTTAGCATGTCCCTGATCATCACCGACGATTGCATCAACTGCGACGTCTGCGAACCCGAGTGCCCGAACGCCGCCATTTCCCAGGGCGAAGAGATCTACGTGATCGACCCGAACCTGTGCACGCAATGTGTCGGCCACTACGACGAACCGCAGTGCCAGCAGGTCTGCCCTGTGGATTGCATTCCACTGGACGAGGCCCATCCGGAAACTGAAGAACAGTTGATGGAGAAGTACCGGAAGATTACCGGTAAGGCTTGAAAGCCTGGAAAGATCGTCCGAAGGCGGCCCGAACCTTCGGACGATCTTTTTTATGCCTCACTCCCGCTGCTCAAACCCTTCCCCGACGCACCCCAGACACCGCACAAACGCCGCTTTCGCCGGGTCGACCACCAGCGCCTGTCCTGCATCGCCAATGCCGCCGCCCAACGCGGTAAATGGCAGCGACACCACAAACGCCCCGGCACCGATCACTGTCGCCACCACCAGCAACGGTCGGGCAATCAGCAGATCGCCAAGCATGGCGTAGGCCGGTGGATTCTGGATGGTGTAACGCGGGTCGCCGCTGCCGTTCTCAGTAGCCAGCGTGGGCGCAGCGATGCTCAGCAGCAGCGTGACGACAAAGGTTCGAAACAGATTCATGGCACGGTCCTTCGGCTAGGCAGTGAGAACACTGACTATAGACCGTAGCCGATATCAGCTCTGACAGCGCGGACAAAAGACACTGGCGCGCTGCCCGAGTTTGACTTCCCGCAGCCCCGTGCCACAGACCTTGCAGTGTTCACCACCACGGCCGTATACGAACAGCTCCTGCTGGAAGTACCCCGGCTGGCCGTCGCCGCCGATAAAGTCCCGCAACGTGGTGCCGCCCCGTTCGATGGCGAGCGCCAGGATGCGCTTGATCTCGATCGCCAGCTTCAAATAACGCCCCCGGGAAATGCTCTTGGCCTCGCGGCGCGGGTCGATGCCGGCAGCAAACAGCGCTTCGGTCGCGTAGATATTGCCGACGCCAACCACCACCGCGTTGTCCATGATGAACGGCTTGACCGCCATGGATCGCCCGCGGGACAGCTGGAACAGACGCTCGCCATCGAACAGATCGGTCAACGGCTCCGGCCCCAGGCGAACCAGCAGTTCGTGATTCAGCGGGTCCAGACTCCAGAGCATCGCCCCGAACCGACGCGGGTCGGTGTAACGCAGGGCCAGGCCCGATTCCAGCTCGATGTCCACATGCTCATGCTTGGCCGCCGGCAAGCCGGCTTCCACCAGCCGCAGATTCCCCGACATGCCCAAATGGCTGATCAACGTGCCGACTTCGGCATTGATCAGTAAATACTTGGCCCGCCGTTCCACCAGCACGATGCGCTGGCCCGACAGCCGCACATCCAGGTCTTCGGGGATCGGCCAGCGCAGACGGCGCTCACGCACGATCACCCGGCTGACGCGCTGGCCTTCCAGGTGCGGTGCAATTCCGCGGCGGGTGGTTTCGACTTCCGGCAGTTCTGGCATGGGGCTCTCGAATCAGGCGAGGTTCGACACTCAACGTGTGGCGAGGTCGCGAATTTCTTGTTTCTGGGTTTCGAAATCGTATTCCGATAGGCCGATGTAATCGAGCACCAGATGCCCGACATTGTTCCATTCGTGGTCTTCAGACTGGTTGCCCAGCACCCGATAGGAAGCACAAATGTGCTCGGCCATCTTCAGGATTGCCAGCAGGTTCTTCAGCGGCGTATTGCGGCACGACTCATCGCTGAAAATGGCCAGGGCATTGTGATGGTTGGCAATGGCCTGGGTGACATGTTCCGGCAGACGCCAGGACTTGGCGGTGTAATACCCGACCACGGCGTGGTTGGTGTTGTATTGCTTGTTCTCGGTATCCACCACGCGGCATTCGGCGCTGGCGTTGGCATAGGCCTGTTCCAGCACTTTCATGTAATCGGGGAATTTCTTGAGCATCAGCGGAATGCCGCAATCGTGGAACAGGCCCAGCGCATAAGCTTCATCGCCGGCCTGGACACCGACGCGCTTGGCCAGGCTCAGGCAGGTCATCGCCACGTCCTGCGCCGTGTCCCAGAAACGGTTGAGGGTGACGATGGTCTCGTCGTTCAGCTCACCCTTGATCGACTGCGCGTTGATCAGGTTGATGATCGAACGACTGCCCAACAGGTTTACTGCACGCTGGATCGCGGTGATCTTATTACTCAAGCCGTAGTACGGCGAGTTGACGATTTTCAACAAAGCGCCCGAAAGGCCTGGGTCCTGGGAGATCAGTTTGGCGATCACCTCCAGGTCCGGGTCGGGCATATATTGCTCCATCTGCAGATCCACCATGATCTGCGGCTGGGCCGGCACACTGATGCCTTGCAGGGACTGTTGAATCTGTTCAGAAGACAGCTCTTGGGACATAAGTACGCACTCCGGGTCAGGCGGGGATTCTAACCCTTAAAAAGATCGATCCGACAGCCAGTCAAACTCAATCCATATGTGTGCGGGCCCGCGATGGCGCCATGCGCGTTTCATCGTCCGTCAAACCCGCCACTCCCTCAACACGCTATACTCCCGCTCTTTTTTCCGGAGCGACGTCATGTCCCTGCCTAGCCTGCGCCTCAAAGCCAACGCCGACCGACGCCTGCGCAACGGTCACCTGTGGGTCTACAGCAACGAAATCGATGTAGCCGCCACCCCATTGCACGGCTTCAAGGCTGGCGATCAGGCGATCCTCGAAGCCGCCGGCGGCAAGCCGCTGGGCATCGTTGCCATGAGCCCGAACAATCTGATCTGCGCCCGCCTGCTGTCGCGCGACATCAAGTTGCCGCTGGACAAATCGCTGCTGGTGCATCGCCTGAACGTCGCCCTGTCGCTGCGCGATCGCCTGTTCGACAAGCCGTTCTATCGTCTGGTCTACGGCGACTCCGACCTGCTGCCAGGCCTGGTGGTCGACCGTTTCGGCGACATCCTGGTGGTCCAGATCGCTTCGGCGACCATGGAAGCTCACAAAGATGACGTGATCGCGGCCCTGACCCAAGTGCTCAAGCCAAGCGGCATCCTGTTCAAGAACGACTCCGCAGCCCGAGACGCCGAAGGCCTCAACCGTTACGTCGAAACCGTGTTCGGCCTGGTGCCGGAGTGGGTGGCGCTGGAAGAAAACGGCGTGAAGTTCGAAGCGCCGGTCATCCAGGGCCAGAAAACCGGCTGGTTCTATGACCACCGCATGAACCGCGCGCGTCTGGCACCTTATGCCAAAGGCAAACGCGTGCTGGACTTGTACAGCTACATCGGCGGCTGGGGCGTGCAAGCAGCCGCCTTCGGCGCCAGTGAAGTGTTCTGCGTCGATGCGTCGGCCTTCGCCCTCGACGGCGTCGAGCGCAACGCCGCACTGAACGGTTTCGCCGAAAAAATGACCTGCATTGAAGGCGACGTGTTCGAAGCCCTCAAAGAGCTGAAAGCCAGCGAAGAACGTTTCGACGTCATCGTGGCCGACCCTCCTGCATTCATCAAACGCAAGAAAGATATGAAAAACGGTGAAGGTGCCTACCGTCGCCTGAACGAACAAGCCATGCGCCTGCTCAGCAAGGACGGCATCCTGGTCAGCGCATCGTGCTCGATGCACCTGCCGGAAGACGATTTGCAGAACATCCTGCTGACCAGCGCCCGTCACCTGGACCGCAACATCCAGATGCTGGAGCGCGGCGGACAAGGCCCGGATCACCCGGTTCACCCAGCCATTGCCGAAACCCGCTACATCAAGAGCATTACCTGCCGTCTGCTGCCAAACAGCTGAGTACGCCGGTTTGACGGGGAGCCGACAGGCTCTCCGTCAGCCATTCTGACGCTGCGACATCTCCTCTCCCGCCCCATCGTCTTACTCTTGCAGTCCTACAAACTTGCAGGACGTTTCCCTGCACATTTGATTTGAAAGAATATAACTTACAAACTTTCTCCAACCCCAAGACTGCTCCGACAAAATTACTGGAATATTCCTACTTGATCTCCCCTTGATAAGAGCCCATTAAAGCCTATGATTGAGTTGTCACCTCGAAGTGACACTCACTATCAAATGACAAGGAGTCAACAACATGAAAGCAATTACTCTGGAAGCTAACAAAATCGCCAACCTGGCTTTTCTGGTTGCACCAAAAGCCCGCTAAGTAAATGAGACGCTGGGGAGTGCCGGCTACCCAGCGTGTTCTATGGCACCCGTCCAGAGCGAACCGCCCACCATGCAGATAAACCCATATCTATTCATACTTCCTCGCACGCCCGGCCAAATAGTCTGGGATTACAAAAATCACAAACAATTTGAACTAAGCCTTGAATACTCAAGCAGACTTACGCAACTAATCAACAACCCCGAACTTTATAACGACAGCAACATAGTTGACACTCAACTCCTGAACGCAGGAATACTGACAACATCAATACAAGGTACTGTTGAATGGGGCTGGGATGAACTGTCGAAGATATTCCATATCGGTACCAAAAACATCCCCTGCGAACATGTCCCTCAGGATATTCATGAATGGTCCAGACACTACCTGGATCACTGCACCGAAGTGCTGGCCGCTCCTGCGCCGAGCAACCGGCCCACAGAACGCCAGGCGCGGGAGCTGATTGGCCTGCCAAAGCCTTCCTGCCTGCCGGAAGGGTCTCTTGCCAACGTCCTGATCGGCCGAAAAACCTGCCGCACCTTCACGGACGCAGCAGTTTCACTGGAAGCTATCGGCACGCTGCTTTACCTGTCCCTTGGCTACTTGCATGAGCGCGAAAACGATGTCGACGAAACCCTTGTCGAAGGTCTCGATGCCCGGCGCAGCAGCCCATCCGGTGGCGGGCTGAATGCCTGCGAAGGCTTTCTTCATGTACACAACGTCAGCGGCCTGAAACCCGGGCTCTACGCCTATCACCCCACCGACCACGCCTTGAGTTTCGTCAACCCGACACCTGACTCACCACTGGGGCAGTTGCTGTGTGGACAGCACTTCATCAACAACCTGCCCGTGGGCCTGTTCATCACCAGTCGGTTCGACAAGCTGTGGTGGAAATATGAACACTCGCGAGCCTACCGAATGGCCTTCGTGGAAGCAGGGCATATTTCTCAAACATTCCAACTGGTGGCCACTGCACTGGGGTTGAACACCTGGCTGACGGGGGCGCTGGCCGATGATCAGGTCGAGGTCTTGCTGGGGATCGAGAACAGCGCGGAACAACCTTTGTTTTTTGTCGGCTGTGGCTACAGCGACGGACAAGTGATGTGCAAGGAATTGAAAGATCTTCTGAGCAGTCGGGAGCCGCAACAATGACCACTCCCATCATTGCCCCGTTGGAGCAGCCCGTGTCCTGGGCTCATCGTTACACCCTGGGCGACTGGAATACCCGTGCGTCAGTGCGCACCAGCGAACACGACTATCTATTACCACCAGACCTGGAACAGCAACTGGAAACGCGCCACTGGTTTCCTCCAGGCTTCCTGRCTTACCTGACTCACCCGGCTATCCAGGCGGCAGGTCAAACCGTCATCCATCGGTTGTCGGCCAATCATCTGGTGTACTTCCTCGACTACACCACCTTGCTTGAGCACCGCATCGTCAACCGCTCCGTGGAAACCATCATCCATGATGAACTGAACGTCCACATTCCCGCACGAATGAAGACCGCCGCGCTTCAGCTTTATACCGACGAGGGTTATCACGCCCTGTTTTCCAACAGCCTTGCCGAGCAAGTAGCCAGTTTCTACGGGATCAGCCGACGTCCGGTCATGCCCCACCGCATCATGCGATTGAACGCCCTGCTTGACGGCGCCCCGGAAAGATACAGGGCGCTGGCCTGGTTCCTCGTCGGGTTCGTGTCGGAGACGATCATTGCCAAGGAACTGCTCGATGTCTGCCGTAACGACCTGGTTTCCAGCGTCCAGGCAATGCTCAGGGATCATCTGGCGGACGAGGCGCGCCATAGTCGCTATTTCTCTGAAGTGTTCCATTACCTGTGGCTGACGCTGAACAGCCCTCAACGCACGTTTGTCGCCAAAGCGCTGCTGGACATCATCCGGATGTTCTTCGAAGCCGATGAGCGATGGATGCGCGAAAGCCTGCTCAGCGCGGGTCTTGGCGAGACCACCATCACGGAAATTCTTGGCGGACTGACCAGCCCCCAAGCCACCCATCAACGGGCGCGATCCGGTGCTGGCGCAACGCTTCAGGCGTTAAAAAAGGCTGGTTTCTTCGACTTGCCCTCCAACCAGCAACTGTTCATGAAGGCAGGGCTTATCGATGGCTGAAGGACAATCCGCGGCGACCGTCAAACAACGTCGGGGAGCGGTCAGCCTGTTGTTGGCCATGGTGCTGCTTGGCGTGTTCCCGCTGGATGTCCTGCTGCCCTCTTTCCCGGCGCTCGCCGAACACTTTCGCAGCACACCCGCCGACATTGCGCTGTCGATCAGTCTGTTTGCCGTCGGCATAGCGGTCTCCCAACTGCTGATCGGGCCGCTGTCGGATGTGATCGGGCGCAAAGGACTGTTGCTCGCTGGAATAACCATCTCGATGCTGGGTGCAGTGGGCTGCACGCTGACCACGGACTATGTTCACTTCCTGTTGTTCCGTGTGATTCAGGCACTCGGCTGCGGGTGTTTCGTGCTGTCACAAGCATTGATCCAGGACCTGTTCGAGGGCGAGGAGCGTGACCGGTTGCGGATCCTGATGGTGACTGCCACCGGCGTTTTCATCTCGGTCTCACCGTTGGCCGGCACGTTCCTGCAAGCCACGCTGGGCTGGCAGGGCAGCTTTGTGGTGTTTATCGCACTGGCTGGAATAGTACTGCTCAAGGCCTGTTTTTTTCTCGAAAGCACTCGGCCTGCGGCAACCGGGGCGCTATCGAATATCTTCCAGCCCTACCGCCGGGTCTTGTGCGATGTCGACTTTCTGTCCTACTGGCTGATTTCCGCCTTTGCTTTCGCCTGCCATTTTTCCTTCATAGTGATTTCGCCGCTGATTTTCATGGATCAACTCCAGCTGTCGGCCTATGACTTCTCGCTGATTCTGCTGGTCTATGGCGGCGCCTACATTGTCGGCGGCACGGTTGCGACGCTGCTGGGTAAACGTCTCAGTCCCGGCCATCAAGTCATCAGCGGGCTGAGCCTGATCCTGCTGTCCGGCCTGATCATGCTTTACCTCTCAAGCCACTTTGCATTGTCCCCGATTACCGTCCTGGTACCGATGCTCATCTGTACCGCCGGCACCACCATTGCCCGACCGGCCGCCACGTCCAAAGCCATGAGCCTGTTCCCTGAAAATGCGGGAACTTCGGCGTCGGCCGGCAGTACGGTGATTTTCATCTGTGGCGGGTTAATCAGTGCGCTCATCAGCCTGAGCCCGGCCAACCTGCAATCCACGCTGGGATACAGCTTTATCATCCTGAGCAGCGTGGCGCTGGTACTCAACAGTCGTATCCATAGCCGAGCCAAGAGCCCGGGAGCCAGCCCAAGCGTCGAATAATCCTGCCAGTCGTCATCCCACACGCCCCGTCAGCACTGGATCAACGTTTTCCGGCATTCCCTCCTGACGCCAGCGGTGTAGAATCGCGAGATTCATCGCCAGTCATCCCCCGGCGGGTTTATGAGCTCAAGCTGAAGCGCGCGGCGATCCCGCAAAGTTATCGGCAACTTCCGGACACACGGCCATTTCTGAGTGTTCCAGACGTCAATAGAAGCTCACTTCCCTTTTGATACCTGATTTGCCGCCCGGAGTGCTCCATGCCTGATTACCGCTCGAAAACATCCACCCACGGTCGCAACATGGCCGGTGCTCGCGCACTGTGGCGCGCCACGGGGATGAAAGATGACGACTTCAAGAAGCCGATCATCGCCATTGCCAACTCCTTTACCCAATTCGTACCGGGCCATGTGCACCTGAAGGATCTGGGTCAACTGGTCGCACGTGAAATCGAACGGGCCGGCGGCGTAGCCAAAGAATTCAACACCATCGCCGTGGATGACGGCATCGCCATGGGCCACGACGGCATGCTCTATTCGCTGCCGAGCCGCGAGATCATCGCCGACTCCGTCGAATACATGGTCAACGCCCACTGCGCCGACGCCATTGTCTGCATTTCCAACTGCGACAAGATCACCCCTGGCATGCTGATGGCCGCCTTGCGCCTGAACATCCCGGTAATCTTCGTGTCCGGCGGCCCGATGGAAGCCGGCAAGACCAAACTGGCCAGCCACGGTCTCGACCTGGTCGACGCCATGGTGATCGCCGCCGACTCCAGCGCCTCTGACGAGAAGGTCGCCGAGTACGAGCGTAGCGCCTGCCCTACTTGCGGTTCCTGCTCCGGCATGTTCACCGCCAACTCGATGAACTGCCTGACCGAAGCCCTTGGTCTCGCATTGCCGGGCAACGGTTCGACCCTGGCCACCCACAGCGACCGCGAACAGCTGTTCCTGCAAGCCGGCCGCACCATCGTCGAGCTGTGCAAGCGTTACTACGGCGAGAACGACGAGTCGGTGTTGCCGCGCAACATCGCCAACTTCAAGGCGTTCGAAAACGCCATGACCCTGGACATCGCCATGGGCGGTTCCACCAACACCATCCTGCACTTGCTGGCCGCGGCCCAGGAAGCCGAGATCGATTTCGACCTGCGCGACATCGACCGCCTCTCCCGCCATGTACCGCAACTGTGCAAGGTCGCGCCGAACATCCAGAAGTACCACATGGAAGACGTGCACCGCGCCGGCGGGATCTTCAGCATCCTCGGCTCCCTGGCCCGTGGCGGCCTGTTGCACACCGACCTGCCGACCGTACACAGCAAGACCATGGCCGAAGGTATCGCCAAGTGGGACATCACCCAGACCAACGACGAAGCGGTGCATCACTTCTTCAAGGCTGGCCCGGCGGGCATCCCGACGCAAACCGCGTTCAGCCAGTCGACCCGCTGGGAAACCCTGGACGACGACCGTGAAAACGGCTGCATCCGCAGTGTCGAACACGCTTACTCGAAAGAAGGCGGCCTGGCCGTTCTGTACGGCAACATCGCGCTGGACGGTTGCGTGGTGAAAACCGCCGGTGTCGACGAGTCGATCCACGTCTTCGAAGGCAACGCGAAGATCTTCGAAAGCCAGGACAGCGCCGTACGCGGCATCCTCGCCGACGAAGTGAAGGCTGGCGACATCGTGATCATTCGTTACGAAGGCCCGAAAGGCGGCCCGGGCATGCAGGAAATGCTCTACCCGACCTCTTACCTGAAATCCAAAGGCCTGGGCAAAGCCTGCGCCCTGCTGACCGACGGCCGTTTCTCCGGCGGCACTTCGGGCCTGTCCATCGGCCACGCTTCGCCAGAAGCCGCTGCCGGTGGCGCGATCGGTCTGGTGCAGGACGGCGACAAGGTCCTGATCGACATTCCGAACCGCTCGATCAACCTGTTGGTCAGCGACGAAGAACTGGCCGCGCGCCGGGTCGAGCAGGACAAGAAAGGCTGGAAGCCGGTGGAAAAGCGTCCACGTAAAGTGACCACCGCTCTGAAAGCCTATGCCCTGTTGGCGACCAGCGCCGACAAGGGTGCCGTGCGTAACAAAGCGATGCTCGACGGGCTGTAATACTTAACCGTCGAACAAAAAAATGCCCCGCCAAGTGCGGGGCATTTTTTTGATCGTTCCCACGCAGAGCGTGGGAACGAGATCACAGCGCTTATTGAATCTCTTCCGGTTTGACGATCACCCAGTTCTTGTCCGCCGTCACCGCCAACCCTTCTTTCGCCTGGGCCGCTGCGTGCTTGGCCATCATGCCGTTAATCTGGGTCATGTACTTGTCTTTGCGGTTGACCCACAAATGGATGCCGCCCTTGGACACGTCGACGCTGTGGAACAGCATGTAACCGTCGCTGCTCGGCGTATCACCACCCACCAGGACCGGCTTTTTCCATTCATCGATGTAGGTCAGGATCGCCGCTTGTTTGCCGGCCATCCAGGTTGCCGGAGTCCACAGGTACGGGGTCAACTCGAGGCCAAGGTTGGCCTTCTCGTCATACTTGCCCGCAGTGATCTGCTTACGCGCCGTGGTCAGTTCACCAGTCTTGCGGTCCTTGAGCATCGTGGTCACACCGATCACGTTCTGCGGTTTGACGTTGTAGCCGTACTTCGGATCGGCAGCGACCATGCGCACCAATTCTTCGGAGGCAGCGGTCATCACGTAGACCTCAATGCCATTTTCCATCAGCTTGTTGTAGAGCTCGGCCTGGCCGGTGAAGACTTTCGGCGGCTGGACGTCGATGGTCTTGACCACATCGCCGTCGTAATAAGTGCTCGGCACCGGTTTGCCAGACGCCATCAGCTCATCGACGTAGCCCTTGAGCTCTTGAAGCGTGAAGCCGGAAAACACTTGGGCGACCCATGGATAGCAGACCATGTCGTCGATTTCGCAGAGACGATAGTAGTAGCTGAACAGGCTCTCCTTATGGTCGGCGGTGTCTTTGAACGGGATCAGTTTCAGCGAGGGGTCGAGGCTCTCGCGGGTGATCAGGCCCTTGTTTTCCATGAACGGCAACAATGACTCTTCGAGGTCGTAGCGGTAACTGGTGTTGTCCATGTCGAACACCGCGAAGTTACCCTTGTTGGCATTGGCCGCGATCATCGCGTCCAGCGCCTTGGCCTGATCCGCTGGCCAGTGCTTCAGGTCGGTAGCGAACGCCTGGCCGGCAAGGCCAAGACTCAAACCCAATCCAAGTGCAGCAGCAAGAAATTTCGGTGCAAGCTTCATCGGCGTTTCTCCCCGGTTCAAAGAAATCGACGCTAACAAATAAGTGTGACAATCCTCGCCTGCCCGCGACCGCTTGCATCCTGATTCCGTCAGCGGCATTCCTTATAGCGGCATTGGCTTATTCCAAAAACGACAGTTGACCGCTGTTTTTGATATTAAATCATTACATATCAAGCTGTTAGGCTCACCGGTTCGCAGTCACACACGAAGGTGGCTGGCACAAGTCTATGGAGCCTCTATGAATCTGCCGCTGATCCTCARTCTGCTGGTGTTCCTCGCCTTGCTCTTTGGCCTGGCGCAAACCCGTCACACCACCTGGAGCCTGGCGAAAAAGGTGTTGCTGGCGCTGGTGCTGGGCGTGGTATTCGGTATCGCCCTGCACACGATTTATGGTGCGGGCAACCCGGTGCTGAAAGCCTCGATCGGCTGGTTCGATCTGGTGGGCAACGGTTATGTGCAGTTGCTGCAAATGATCGTGATCCCGCTGGTGTTCGCCTCGATCCTCAGTGCCGTGGCCCGTCTGCACAACGCTTCGTCGCTGGGCAAGATCAGTTTCCTGACCATCGGCACGCTGCTGTTCACCACCGCCATCGCGGCGCTGATCGGTATCGGCCTGACCAACCTGTTCGGCCTCACCGCCGAAGGTCTGGTCGCCGGCACCCAGGAAATGGCGCGTCTGCAAACCATCCAGACCGACTATGCGGGCAAGGTCGCCGACCTGAATGTGCCGCAACTGTTGTTGTCGTTCATCCCGCAGAACCCGTTCGCCGACCTCGCTCGCGCCAAACCGACGTCGATCATCAGTGTGGTGATCTTCGCCGCATTCCTTGGGGTCGCGGCGCTGCAACTGCTCAAGGATGATGTCGAAAAAGGTCAGAAAGTGATCAACGCCATCGACACCCTGCAAGCCTGGGTGATGCGTCTGGTGCGCCTGGTGATGAAGCTGACCCCATACGGCGTGTTGGCGCTGATGACCAAAGTGGTCGCCGGCTCCAACCTGCAAGACATCATCAAGCTCGGCAGTTTCGTGGTGGTGTCCTACATCGGCCTGGGCCTGATGTTTGTGGTCCATGGCGTGCTGGTGTCGGCCGCCGGGATCAACCCGTTGCGCTTCTTCCGCAAGATCTGGCCGGTGCTGACGTTCGCCTTCACCAGCCGCTCCAGCGCCGCCACCATTCCGCTGAGCATCGAAGCCCAGACCAGCCGTTTGGGTATTCCACAGTCCATCGCCAGTTTCGCTGCCTCGTTTGGCGCGACCATTGGCCAGAACGGCTGTGCCGGTCTGTACCCGGCAATGCTGGCGGTGATGGTTGCGCCAACCGTGGGCATCAACCCGCTGGACCCTTTGTGGATCGCGACGTTGGTGGCGATTGTGACGCTGAGTTCGGCCGGGGTGGCCGGGGTTGGTGGCGGTGCAACCTTCGCCGCGCTGATCGTGTTGCCGGCCATGGGTTTGCCGGTGTCACTGGTGGCGTTGCTGATTTCCGTTGAACCGCTGATCGACATGGGTCGCACGGCGTTGAACGTCAGTGGCTCGATCACCGCTGGGGCGATCACCAGCCAGATCATGCAGCAGACGGATAAAGCGCTGTTGGATGCGGATGAGCATTCGGAGTTGGCTCACGCTTAGCCCGCACTGATCGTTCCCACGCTCCCGCGTGGGAATGCCTCAAGGGACGCTCCGCGTCCAGTGACGCCGAGCGTCACGGGCTGCATTCCCACGCAGAGCGTGGGAATGATCTATGTGCGCTCCCACACCTCAAAGCTGTACGCCGGCTTATCGCCTTCTGCCGGATTCGGAACATTCGACACCAGCTTCCACTGGTTCACATCAAACTCCGGAAACCACGCATCCCCTTCCGGGCTCAGCGCCACGCGCGTCAGGTATAGCCGATCGGCCTGCTCCAGACCTTGCGCATACAACTGCGCACCACCAATTAACATCAACTCATTGGCACCCTGCTCCAGCGCCCATTCCTCGGCGCGAACCACGGCCGCCTCCAGTGACGGATAAACCTCCGCGCCTTCCAGCTGCAAATCCACCTGGCGACTGACCACGATGTTCAACCGGCCCGGCAGCGGACGACCGAGGGAATCCCAGGTCATGCGCCCCATGATGATCGGCTTGCCGAGGGTGGTGGCCTTGAAGTATTTGAAGTCCCCCGGCAAGTGCCAGGGCATGCTGTTGTCGACGCCGATCACACGGTTTTCACCGAGGGCTGCGATCAGGCTGAGGGGGAGTGATTTAGTCATGCCGGCGAGGATACCAGAGCCTCCCTTACCCCGATAAGCGTCACAGCGGTTATGCTCATCGCTCAATGAAGCGACGGGATGCCGCGTGACTGAACTGACGCCCCTGCAAAACCTCTGGCTGAGCGAAACCATACGCCTGCGTGAAGAACACGCCGGCCCCCTGGATGATCTGGAAGCCAACCGAGTCGCCCGTAGCGCCGGCGGCGACCTGCCGACGCGTATTCAATGCCGCGCCCGGTGGCTGGCCGAGCGCGACGGGCAGACCCGCGCCCTCAAACACTGGCTGCAAGGCGCGCGACTGGCGTTGATCGTGCTCGCCGTGCTGGCCGTGATCAGTGGCGCTGGCCTGGCGTTTGCCGCGCTGGGCGACGGCCAGACCCCGGTCAATGTGTTCTGGGCCTTGGGCAGCCTGCTGGGGCTGAACCTGATTCTGCTATTGAGCTGGGCCCTGGGCCTGGTGTTCGCCGGCGAACAGGGCGCCGCCCTCGGACGCTTGTGGTTGTGGCTCAGTGAAAAACTCGCCCGCGATGCCAACGCCGCGCAACTGGCGCCGGCCCTGCTGCTGTTGCTGCAACGGCAGAAACTCAATCGGTGGGCGTTGGGTGTGCTGGTCAACGGCTTGTGGTTGTTGGCGATGCTCAGTGCCTTGGTGATGCTGCTGACGCTGATGGCGACCCGGCGCTATGGCTTCGTCTGGGAGACCACCATTCTCGGCGCCGACACCTTCGTCGCCATGACCCATGCCCTCGGCGCCCTGCCGGCCTTGCTCGGTTTCAGTGTGCCCAGCGTGGAGATGATCCGCGCCAGCGGCGATGCCGCGCTGAACATCGAAAGCGCCCGCCAGGCCTGGGCGGCGTGGCTGGTGGGCGTGCTGCTGGTGTACGGCGTGTTACCGCGTTTGCTGCTCGCATTGTTCTGCCGGTGGCGCTGGAAAACCGGCCAGGCAGCCTTGCATCTGGACTTGAACCTGCCAGGTTACGCCCAACTGCGCGAACGGCTGATGCCCACCAGCGAACGCCTGGGTATTAGCGATGCCGCGCCTGAGCAACTTCACCGGGTTGAAAACGCGGCCAGCGACCTGCAAAGCGATGGCGCACTGTTGGTGGCCATCGAGCTGGACGATCAACGCCCCTGGCCACCGCAGCTGCCGAAAAGCGTCAACGACGCCGGCATCCTCGACAGCCGCGAATCCCGGCACAAACTGCTTGAACAGCTGAGTCGCTTTCCCCCGGCCCGCCTGGCCATCGCCTGCGATCCACGGCGTTCGCCGGACCGTGGCAGCCTCGCGCTGATTGCCGAACTGGCTCGCAGTGCTACGGCTACCCGCGTGTGGCTGCTGCAAGCGCCGCCCGGCGAAGCGCTGGATGCCGAACGCCTGGGCGACTGGCACGTTGCGCTGCAACAACTGGACTTGCCATTCGCCGATTGCGCGCCGTTGAGCTGGCTGGAGACGGGTCATGACTGATGCCTGGAAACGGCCATTGAAACTCGCCGTGGTCGGCCACACCAACGTCGGCAAAACCTCGTTACTGCGAACGCTGACGCGGGATGTCGGCTTCGGCGAAGTCTCCCATCGCCCCAGCACCACGCGCCACGTCGAAGGCGCGCGATTGTCGGTAGACGGCGAGCCGTTGCTCGATCTGTTCGACACGCCGGGCCTGGAAGACGCCATCGCCCTGCTCGACTACCTCGAGCGCCTGGAACGGCCCGGCGAACGCCTCGACGGCCCGGCGCGGCTGGCGCGCTTCCTTGAGGGCAGCGAAGCCCGGCAGCGCTTCGAACAGGAAGCCAAGGTGTTGCGACAATTGCTCGCCTCCGACGCCGGCCTCTATGTGATCGACGCTCGGGAGCCAGTGCTGGCCAAGTACCGCGACGAACTGCAAGTGCTGGCCAGTTGCGGCAAACCGCTGCTGCCAGTACTGAATTTTGTCAGCAGCGCCCAGCAGCGCGAACCGGATTGGCGTGAAGCCCTGGCGCGGTTGGGCTTGCATGCCTTGGTGCGGTTCGACAGCGTCGCGCCGCCGGAAGATGGCGAACGCCGACTGTATGAAAGCCTCGCGCTGCTGCTGGAAAACTCCCGCGAACAATTGGAACGCCTGATCGCCGATCAGCAGGCCCAACGCCTGGCCCGTCAGCAGAGTGCAGCACAGTTGATTGCCGATTTATTGATCGATTGCGCCGCCTGCCGCCGCAGTGTCGCCAGCGAGGCGGAGCAGGAACAGCAAGCGATCAGCGAACTGCGCAAAGCGGTGCGTCAGCGTGAACAACGTTGCGTCGAAGCCTTGCTCAAGCTCTACGCCTTCCGCCCACAGGACGCGGCGGCCAGTGACCTGCCGCTGCTCGATGGTCGCTGGGGCGATGACCTGTTCAACCCGGAAACCCTGAAACAACTCGGTGTACGGGTCGGCGGTGGCATCGCGGCTGGCGCGGCGGCCGGGGCCGGCGTCGATTTGCTGGTGGGCGGCCTGACCCTCGGCGCGGCGGCACTGGCCGGAGCGATTGCCGGCGGCGCCCTGCAAACCGCCCGCAGTTACGGCAGCCGCCTGCTGGGCAAGATCAAGGGCCAGCGAGAACTGACTGTCGACGACAGCGTGCTGCGGTTGTTGGCCCTGCGTCAGCGACAACTGTTGCAAGCCCTGAACCAGCGCGGGCACGCGGCGATGGACAGCATTCAGGTCGCCACACCACAGGACAAAACCTGGCGCGAAGGCAAACTGCCGGAAGCGCTGAACAAGGCTCGGGCACATCCGCAGTGGTCGTCGCTCAATCCTCATTCGAAGGTGAATCAGGCGGAGCGGCAGGAGCAGGTTGAGGTGTTGGCGCAGCAGCTCTAACCAACGATCGTCAGCGCCAATCCAGTTTCAGAAACTCTTTGGCCAATGCCTTCACACGGCTACGATCGGTCCTGTTCGCTCGCCCGTCATTGTCCACATCCGAGCTCAACACCCACTCAAAAACCCCATCGTTATCCAGATCGCGGACCGCAGCCTTGTAGGCAATCCTCGGTCCGTCATGAAAATGCAGTCGTACCGTCTCAGGCGTACCGTCAGCGGATGGATTCTGCGAGAAGATGCGCAAGTGCCGCTCCTCAGCTTCATCCGCGTTATACCAGGCGCATTTCAAGTACGTTTTGCCAAACGACTTGAGCTGTTGACGATCCGCGTCCGTCGCCTCGCGCTGCAACTGTTCACCTTCAAAGAACTGGAAAGCGACGGTATCTGCCGAGCCCTTCCCGCTTCGATCCTGTGCAATCACTTTCAAAAAATGCATCCATGCGCTCCTTTGCGAAAAGGCCAGATTGATGCTTCGACGCGCGTTGATCCATAAACCGATTCCCTATCGTGTGTCAGACAACTCAGCGCAGAACGCCGGACAACAGGCCCGCAGCCTTGCGTTTCAAGACGTCGAGGTCCATCACCGGCACGTCCATGTCCTTGGCGCACTCATCCCACTGACGCATCCGCAGACTGACCTCGCACAATGGATCGAGCTCAAAAGCCTCAGCCTCTTCAGCACTCATCACCCCACCCTGATACTCCAGCGTCCGCCGACTGGCTTCACTCAAACGCTCGTAGTACCCAGGCTCTCTGAGCGTCAGATAACGCTTGGCCTGCACGTGATATTCCACCAGCCGCGCCATGCGTTCGCTGAAACCGGCCCGACGCAAATAATCAGCGCCCAAACGCTCATGGCTGACCACCCCGAAGCCACCCATGCTCTCGGCCCCCTCGGCACAGAGATGCCCGATGTCGTGAAAGAACGCCGCCAGTACCACTTCATCATCGAAGCCCTCGGCCATCGCCAGTTCGGCCGCTTGCGACATGTGCTCGATCTGCGACACCGGTTCACCGATGTAGTCGTTATCGCCAAACCGTTCGTACAGACCGAACACCTCGGCGATCACTTGCTGATGGTGGTCCATCAACTGTCTCCCAATAAGCTGGCGACATTACGTTCCGCCAACGCCGGYCCGACGCTCATGCCGACACCGGAGTGCATCAGCGCCACGCTCACACCCGGCATCGGACGCAGAAAAGAAAACGGGCCGGGGCCGCGTGAACCGTAAACACCCTGCCAGCGCTCGACCACTTGCACTTTGCAGCCCAACGTCTGCTCGGCCAGTTCGAGCATCCAGTCGTCCACCTGTTCGGCATTGAACGGTGATGGATCGCTGCCGTAATGGTGGGAGTCGCCGATGATCAACTCACCGTACGGTGTCGGGCTGATCAGCAGGTGAATGCCGTTTTCATGCAGATGGGGCGCCTCGCGCAGAATTTGCGCCTGTACCGCCGCAGCTTCCGGCAGATCGGCGAAGGCGCCGTAGTGCACGCAACYCAGACCGGTGAGCAGTGCGTGTTGCAGGTTGAGGTTGATCTGCGGCCGGGCGCGGAGCATTTGCAGGCGGCAGATTTGCGGGTTGAGTTCGGCAATCGGCTCGGCCAGCAAAGTTTGATAATCGTGGCCGGAGCAAACGATGATCTGCCCCGCGTTGAAGGTGCCGGCGGTGCTGTGCAAGCGGCCCGGCTCGATGTCGCGCACCAGGGTGGAAAAGTGAAACTCGACGCCCAACTCACGGCGCAGGTAGTCGATCAATGCCGGAATCGCCTCGCGGGAATACAGCTGTTGGTCGTCCATGCCGTGCAACGCGACGCGGTGATGGTTGAACTGACCGCCGTATAAATCCCGCAATGGGTTGCCGCGCAACAGCTCGACACGGTAACCGTGCTCCACGGCACGCCCGGCGCAGAAGGCTTCCAGCAGGTGTTCTTCCGCTTCGGTACGCGCGAACAGGTACGAGCCGTTGCGCTTGAGGTGCAGGCCGGCAAGTTCTGCCCATTGGCCCCAGATTTCTCGACTGGCCCTGGCCAATTCGAGCATCGGCCCTGGTGGCTGGCCGGTGACCAGTGCCTGACCGAAGTTGCGTACAGATGCGCCCAATGGTGTGGCGCTGCGCTCGAAGACTTTGACCTTGAGGCCGCGCCTGACGGCGGCATAGGCGTGGGACAGGCCTAGAATGCCGGCGCCGACGATCAGCATGTCGCTGTGGTGTGTCATGAAGATAATCCCGCTTTTTGTGGCGAGGGAGCTTGCTCCCGCTGGGGCGCGTAGCGGCCCCCCCTCTCTATCTGAAAAGAAGGGGCCTGCTGCGCAGTCCAAGTCGTTCTTGATCAAGCGCTGCTCATAGTCCGCCGGCAATTCAGTCTGCGGCTTGGCAATACCCGGTTGCGCGAGCACCGCAAAGTTCTCTTTATAAAGCTCCATCGCCGCCGGGCTTGCAGAGAAGTCGGCCAGTTTCTTCGCTGCTTCTTCATGCGCGGTGCCTTTGATCACGGCAGTCGCTTCGATCTCCCAGCCCAGGCCTTCTTTCGGCAGGATGATGTCCAGCGGCGCGCCTTGGCGCTTCAGTTGAACAGCCGGGTATTCGAAGGAAATACCGATCGGGAATTCACCGGCAGCGGCGAGCTTGCACGGCTTGGAACCGGAGTGAACGTACTGGCCGATGTTCTGGTGCAGGTCGTCCATGTACTGCCAGCCCTGCTTCTCGCCGAAGGTTTGCAGCCAGGCGCTGACGTCGAGGAAACCGGTGCCGGACGAGGCCGGGTTGGGCATGACGATCTTGCCTTTGTACTCAGGCTTGGTCAGGTCCTGCCAGCTGACCGGTTTGCTCAGCCCCTGCTTTTCGGCTTCGACGGTGTTGAAGCAAATGGTCGCCGCCCACACGTCCATGCCGACCCAGGCCGGTGGGTTGGCAACATCACGGTAGTTACCGCCGATCTTGCCCAGGTCCTTCGGCGCGTAGCTTTGCAGCATGCCTTGCTGATCGAGGATCGCCAGGCTCGATGCCGCCAGACCCCACACCGCGTCGGCTTGCGGGCGAGCTTTTTCGGCCAGCAGCTTGGCGGTGATGATGCCGGTGGAATCGCGCACCCACTTGATCTCGACGTCCGGGTTGGCCTTCTCGAAGGCTTCTTTGTAGGTCTTCAGTTGTTCGGCTTCGAGGGCGGTGTACACCGTCAACTCGGTTTTCGCAGCGAAGGCGTTCAGGCTGAAAGCGGTGAGGACAGCAGCGGCCAGGGCCAAGGGCTTGAACATGGTGCAATTCCTGTGTGAGTTGAAGGTGTGAATCAAAGACCGGGCGCGGTCTGCCGCCAGGCCTGGGAGCGGCGCAATAAACCGCGCGAGGCCCAGGCCAGCAGCAGGGACACGCCCGCCGAGGTGAACAGAATCAGGGTCGACATTGCCGCCGCACCGCCGACGTTGCCGGCGTCGTCCATGTTCAGCACCGCCACCGCCGCGAGAATGGTGTCGGGGCTGTAGAGGAAGATCGCCGCCGAAACGGTGGTCATGGCCGAGACGAACAGGTAGCGCACGATGTCCAGCAACGCTGGCAGGCAGATCGGCACGGTGACTCGCAGGTAATGCCGATACAGCGGCGCCTTGAGCGACAGCGCGGCGGCTTCGAACTCGGCGTCGAGCTGGCGCAGCGCGGTGGTGGCGGTCATTTGCGCGGTGGTCAAATAGTGAGCAATGGTGCAAACCACCAGCAGCGTCATGCTGCCGTAGAGCACATGCAGCGGATTGCCGCTGAGGTTGAAGAAGAAGACGTAACCCAGGCCCAGCACCAGACCCGGCACCGCCATCGGTACGAAACTGAGCATGCGCAGTGTCAGATTCAGCCCGCGCTGGCCACGGGTTTTCTCCATCAGGTAGGCGCCGGTGAAGATCAGCACGCTGCCGATCAACGCCGTGCACAACGCCATCTTCACGCTGTTGCCATAGGCCAGCCAGCCGCCGCCCGCGGTGTCGTTGAACTGGTAATGGTTGAGCGACAGCGACAGGTTGTACGGCCAGAACTTCACCAGCGACGAGTACACCGCCATGCCGAACACCAGCAGCAACACCGCGCAGATCAGCAGCACGATGGCCAGATAACAACCGTCGCGCAGCCTCGACGGCATTGGCTGAAAGACTTGCGCCCGACCACTCATGGAATCGCCATGACGCCGACGCAGCCAGGCGTCGACACCAAAGCTGAACAGCGCCGGCAGCAGCAGAACCATGCCGATCAGTGCGCCGCGACCGAATTGTTGCTGGCCGACCACCGCTTTGTAGGCTTCCAGCGCCAATACCTGATAGTCGCCACCGACCACCACGGGCACACCGAAGTCGGTGATGGTCAGGGTGAACACCAGACAGAACGCTGCGAACACCGCCTGAYGCGTCGCCGGCCAAGTGATGCTGCGAAAGGCTTTCGCCGGGCTCGCGCCCATGCTGGAGGCGGCATCGAACAGTCGCGCATCCGCCAGGGACAGCGCTGACAGCAAAATCATCAAGGCGTGCGGGAAGGTGTAGATGACCTCGCCGAGCACAATGCCCCAGAAGCCGTAGATGTTGTCCGAAAACAGACCGCGCAACAGGCCCTGATTGCCGAACAGATAAACCAGCGCAATCCCCGGCAACATCGACGGCGCCATCAACGGCAGCAGCGATGTACCGCGCCAGATACCTTTGCCGGGAATCAACGTGCGTTGCAGGGCGTAGGCAAACAGGTAGGCCAACGGTACGACCATCGCCGCCACGCTGAGGGAAACCTTCAGGCTGTTACCCAGCAACCAATGGAAATTCGCACCGGTCAGCAATTCACCGGCAGCCACCAGACCACCGCCCTGCCCGGCCTGCGAACTGAACCCGCGCCAGAAGATCGCCAGTAACGGCATCAACACTGCCACACAGAGCAACACCAACAACAGCAGCTTGCCGCCGACCACGAACAGCCGGTCGCCGATCTCGGCACGGGAGGCCTGCCGAACCTGCTTGTGCGGTATCGGCAGCGCGACGTTCGCGCTCATCAGGCGAACACCTGCAGGCTACGCGGCGGCAAGGCGACCATGATCTGCTGCGCACCGAGACGCGGCATCGCTTCCGGCGCCAGTTCCGCCAGCAATGCATGACCCGGCAGCTGATCGAGTTCGAAGCTCATGCGGCAACGATTGCCGAGGAAAGTGATTTCGCGAACCTTGGCCGGGAACAGGTTTTCTTCATGCACCAGCGGGTTGACGTTGATCGCCTCGGGACGGCAGAACAACCGGCCCGACGCGGTTTTCGCACTACCATCGGCCAGGCGCATGTGCATCCCGCCGACCAGGGCATGACTGTCGCTGCTACGGCGGAACGGCAGCCAGTTGCCCTGACCGACGAACTCCGCCACAAACGGTGTGGCCGGGCGGTCGTAGATGTCCTGCGGTGTGGCGTACTGCTCGACCTTGCCGTTGTTCATCACGGCGATGCGGTCGGCCATCAGCATGGCTTCGTCCTGATTGTGCGTGACCATCAGGGTGGTGATGCCGAGGTTGCGCTGCAATTGGCGCAACTCGGTGCACAGATGCTCGCGGACCCGGGCGTCGAGCGCCGACATCGGTTYGTCCAGCAGCAACAAGGAAGGGGCCGGCGCCAGAGCCCGGGCCAGCGCTACGCGTTGCTGCTGACCGCCGGACAACTGGCCGGGGTATTTTTTCTCGCTGCCGGTGAGGCCAACCAGCTCCAGCATCTGACCGACACGCTTGCGCACCTCATCGCGACCGCTGCCGGCGAGGCCGTAGGCGATGTTCGCTTCGACGGTGAGATTGGGAAACAGCGCGTAGGACTGGAAGAGAATGCCGTAGTCCCGGGCCTGAGGCGCCAGGTGGGAAACGTCGCGATCACCGAGGTATAACTCGCCGCTGTCCTGGCGCTCAAGGCCGGCGATGCAACGCAGCAAGGTGGTCTTGCCGCAACCCGACGGCCCCAGCAAACACACCAGTTCACCGGCCGTCACGTCGAGGGAAACGTTATCCAGCGCGGTGAACGCACCGAAGCGTTTCTGCACGCCGCGCACTTTCATCGGCGCGCCGGGGTTGGTCAGGGCAGTTGCGATCGAGTGGTTCATGGACAGGCCTCATCAAGCAGATGAGGGCCATCCTAGGTTTGCAATGCGTCCGTCATGTGGCAACGAGGCAAAAACGGCCGATAGTGGTATTCAAGGATTTGGGTTGGGTAGAACGAGCGATGAGTAACCTGTGGCGAGGGAGCTTGCTCCCGCTGGGTTGCGAAGCGGCCCCAGAAAATGGGCCTGCTGCGCAGTCCAGCGGGAGCAAGCTCCCTCGCCACAGGGATCTACGCCGGGGCCATTTCCTGTGCCAGTCCGAGAAACGCCGCCGGCAGCCGGGCGCCTTTTCGCTCCTTGAGGCAGTACAGGTACTCGGGAATCTGCGGCGCATTCTCGAGGGTCAGCACCCGCAATTGCGGGTCGTGTGGCACTTCCTGCCGGGCAATGATGCTGATGCCGATGTTGCGCAGCACCGCTTCACGAATCGACTCGCGGCTGCCAATCTCCAGCAGCGGCCCGAAACTCACCCCGGCACTGGCCAGCAACTCTTCGGTCAAGCGCCGGGTGGTCGAGCCCGACTCGCGCATCAACAAGGTGTGCCCCGCCAGCGCACTGAGCGGCACATGGTCATGCACCGCCAGAGGATGATTACGATGCACCGCCAACACCAGCGGGTCACTGCCCAGTACCCGGCGGATCAGCCGCGCATCGTCGAGCAACTGCGAGGACGCGGCGACATCGACCCGGTAATCCTCCAGCGCTTCGAGCACCTGCTGGGAGTTGCCGATTTCCACCGACACCTCCACCTGCGGCAAGCGCTCGCGAAAGGTCTTCACCAGATCGAGGATGTAATACGGCGCCGTGGCGGCGATGCGCAACGTGCCCTGGACCTGACCGCTGTTACGCAGGAAGAACTCGATATCGGCTTCCTGCTGCAGCAGTGCCTTGACCATCGGCAACAGCCGCGCACCTTCGTCGCTGACGCTGAGGCGGCGGCCGCCACGGTAGAACAGCTCAACCGAATACTGGCTTTCCAGGTGCCGGATCTGGGTCGTCACCGTCGGTTGGCTCAGGCCGAGCTTTTTCGCCGCCAGGGTAATGCTGCCCAGCCGGGCCACCATGTAAAACGCCTTCAGCTCGGCACTCAGCACACCCGTTCCTCATCGTCTATTTGCGCAACAGGCGCAAACCGTTGAACACCACCAACAGGCTCACGCCCATGTCGGCGAACACCGCCATCCACATGGTGGCGATCCCGGCGAAGGTTACCCCAAGAAAGATCGCTTTGATGACCAATGCCAGGGCAATGTTCTGTTTGAGGATATTGGAGGTCTGCCGCGACAGGCTGATGAAGGCCGGGATCTTGCGCAGATCGTCGTCCATCAGGGCGACATCGGCGGTTTCGATGGCGGTGTCGGTCCCGGCGGCCGCCATGGCGAAACCGATCTCGGCCCGCGCCAGTGCAGGAGCGTCGTTGATGCCGTCGCCGACCATCCCCACGCGATAGCCCTGGGCATACAGCGTTTCGATGGCCTGCAGCTTCTCGCTTGGCAACAGATCGCCTTGCGCCTGATCGATGCCCACATGGGCGGCGATGACCTCGGCGGTGTGAACGTTGTCACCGGTCAGCATCAGGGTTTTGATGCCCAGTTCATGCAACTGCTGGATCGCTTCGCGACTGGTCGCTTTCACGGTGTCCGCGACGGCAAACAAGGCCAGCGGACCCGACTTGTCGAGCAACAGCACCACCGACTTGCCCTGTTTCTCCAGAGCAAACAGTTTTTCTTCCAGCGCTGGAGAACACAGGCCCAAGTCTTCCACCAGTCGATGGTTGCCCAGGTGATAGAGCTCACCATTGATCTCACCGCGTACTCCACGCCCCGCCAAGGCTTCGAAGTTATCCACAGTCAGCGGCGCGCGCTGGTTATCCACAACTGCCGCGTTGGCGATGGCCAGCGACACCGGGTGATCCGAGCGACCAGCCAGCGCCGCCGCAAGGGCCGGGGCTGTTTGATCGGCGGTCGGGTCGAGGGACAAATAGTCGGTCTGCACCGGTTTGCCATGCGTGAGGGTGCCGGTCTTGTCGAGGGCCAGGTAGTCGAGTTTGTAGCCGTGCTCCAGGTAGACGCCGCCCTTGACCAGAATCCCTTTGCGCGCCGCTGCCGCGAGGCCGCTGACGATGGTCACCGGAGTGGAAATCACCAAGGCGCATGGGCAGGCGACCACCAGCAACACCAGTGCCCGATAGATCCAGTCGAACCACAGCGCGTCCATGAACAGCGGCGGGATCACCGCCACGGCGAGGGCCAGGATGAATACAGCCGGTGTGTAGATTTTCGAAAAGCTGTCGACAAAGCGCTGGGTCGGCGCCCGCGCGCCCTGGGCCTGTTCGACGGCGTGGATGATCCGCGCGAGGGTCGAGTGGTCGGCCGCTGCGGTCACGGTGTAATCCAGTGAACCGGACTGGTTGATGGTGCCTGCGAACACTTTGTCGCCGATGGTTTTTTCGACCGGCAGGCTTTCACCGGTGATCGGCGCCTGGTTGATGGTCGAGCTGCCAGACAACACTTCGCCGTCCAGACCGATCCGCTCACCGGGACGCACCCGCACCCGTGCGCCCAGTTCGATGCTTTTCACCGGTTGTGCGACCCAACTGCCGTCGGCTTGCTGCACCGTGGCTTGCTCGGGCGCCATCTGCATCAGTCCGCCGATGGCGTTGCGCGCCCGGTCCAGGGACCTGGCTTCGATCAACTCGGCGACGGTGAACAGGAACATCACCATCGCCGCTTCCGGCCACTGGCCGATCAGGACCGCACCGGTCACCGCGATGCTCATCAGCGCGTTGATGTTCAGATTGAGGTTTTTCAGGGCGATCCAGCCCTTTTTATAGGTACCCAGGCCGCCACTGAGGATTGAGATCAGCGCAATCACCGCCACCACCCAAGTGGGCGCCGCGTTAGTGAAGTGGATCACTTCAGCCGCCAACGCACCAACGCCGGACAGCGCCAATGGCCACCAAGGTTTTTTCTCTGGCACAGGTATTGGCGCTTCGACGCCTTGCTCCAGCGGCTCGGCGTGCATGCCGAGGGACTTGATCGCCTCGATGATCGGCGCGGTGCCTGGCAGGTCATGGGTCACGCCCAACACCCGGTTGATCAGGTTGAACTCCAGTTGCTGCACGCCCGCAAGCTTGCCGAGTTTGTTCTGGATCAGCGTCTGCTCGGTCGGGCAGTCCATGGCCTCGATGCGGAAGCTGCTCAGCCGCGCGCCGGCGGTCGGCGTCTCGCTCAATTTGATCAGCGATGGCGCCGCTTTGGAGGAACAGCAGGAATCGCCGTGACCGCCATGATCATGGCTACCATGGGCACGCTGGGGCACAGGCTGCAGCTTGTGGCTGTGATCGTGATCGTGATCGTGATCGTGATCGTGATCGTGATCGTGATCGTGATCAGCCTCGGGTTTGTGGGTGTGAAGAGAATCGCTCATTGGTCGCGTCCATGAAGGTGCCTGTTGCCAAGTAAAGACCCTGTAGCCACTATAGGGTCAAGCACCCTTTTGGAGATTGACGCGATGAAAATAGGAGAACTGGCGAAACTCACCGACTGCGCCGTGGAAACCATCCGCTACTACGAGCGCGAAAACCTGCTGCCGGAACCGGCCCGCAGCGACGGCAATTACCGCGTCTACACCCAGGCCCACGCCGAACGCCTGACCTTCATCCGCAACTGCCGGACCCTCGACATGACCCTGGAGGAAATCCGCAGTCTGCTGGCCCTGCGCGACAGCCCGCAGGATCAATGCGAAAACGTCAACGCGTTGATCGACGAGCATATCCATCATGTGAAGGCACGAATCGACGGCTTGCTGGCCTTGCAGACACAACTGCTCGACCTGCGCCAACGCTGCAGCGAAGGGCCGGATATCGATCAGTGCGGGATTTTGCAGCGGCTGGAGGTGAGTGGCGGGGTTGTGGCGACGGAGGTTGAGCATTCCCATGTCGGCCGAAGCCATGGGCATTAAGAATGCCTTCGCGGGCAAGCCTCGCTCCTACAGGTATCGTGTGAACCTGTAGGAGCGAGGCTTGCCCGCGAACACCGCGAAGCGGTGCCAGACTCAGACCGCCATCGGCGCCGTCATCGGAGCGTGGTGCTCATAGCCTTCGAGCGAGAAATCACTTGGCTCGATCAGCTCCAGCCACTCCGGCTGGTACACACCGGTCTTGGCGAACTCCGGCACGCGATCGGAGATCTTCAGCTTCGGCATGGCGAATGGCTCGCGCTTGAGCTGTTCGTTGAGCATGTCCAGGTGGTTTTCGTAGACGTGGGCATCACCGATGAAATAGGTGAACCAGCGCGGCGTGTAACCGGTCAGGCGACCGATCAGGCTCAGCAGCGCGGCGCCCTCGGTGAGGTTGAACGGCGTGCCCAGGCCCAGGTCGTTGGAGCGGATGTAGAGGGTCAGGGAGATTTCCCTGGTCTCGACATTCGGGTGGAATTGGTACAGCAAGTGGCACGGCGGCAGGGCCATTTCATCGAGCTGCGCAACGTTCCAGCCGTGGAACAGAATGCGACGGCTGCCTGGGTCCTTGATGATGGTGTCGACGCACTGGCGGATCTGGTCGATCGCCTTGTACAACACCACATACGCCYGGCCATCTTCTTCGCCTTCAGCAATCTGCCGATAACCCTGGCTCAGGGTCTGCTCGATGGCGGCCTGGTTGCTGACCGGGATTTGCTTATACGCCGGCCATTTGCGCCATTGCACGCCGTAGATCTCGCCGAGGTCGTCTTCGCCCTGACGGAACGGGTTGGCCAGCCACTGGGCGTTTTCGTTGGCGTTCTGGTCCCAGACCTTGCAACCCAGCGCACGGAATTCAGCGGCGTTGTTCACCCCGCGCAGAAAACCGCACATCTCGCCGATGGCCGACTTGAAGGCCATCTTGCGGGTGGTGATCGCCGGGAAACCTTCCTGCAAATCGAAGCGCAGCATCGCACCCGGAAAGCTGATGGTGTTAACGCCGGTGCGGTTGGCCTGTTTGGTGCCGTTCTTGATGACGTGGGCGACCAGATCGAGATATTGCTTCATGAATTACCTGTGTCCTTGAACCCGGAGCCGTCGCCCCGGGGTTCGAATTTTTTGCGCCAGCTGCTTATACAGCCGCTGCGGGGGCCGCCGGGGCGCGTCGATAAGCCAGCCAGATCAGGAATAGACCGCCGACGATCATCGGTACGCACAACACTTGGCCCATAGTCAGCCAATTCCACGCCAGATAGCCCAGTTGCGCATCCGGAACGCGGACGAACTCGACAATGAAACGGAAAATGCCATAGAACAGCGCAAACATCCCGGATACCGCCATGGTCGGCCGTGGCTTGCGCGAGAACAGCCAGAGGATCAGGAACAGCGCCACACCTTCCAGCGCAAACTGGTACAGCTGCGACGGGTGACGCGGCAACTGCGCCGGGTCGCTGAACGGCGGGAAGATCATCGCCCACGGCACGTCGGTCGGCTTGCCCCACAACTCGGCGTTGATGAAGTTGCCGATGCGCCCGGCACCCAGACCGATCGGCACCATCGGCGCAACGAAGTCCATCAGCTGGAAGAACGACTTGTTGTTCTTTTTACCAAACCACAACGCTGCGAGCATCACACCGATGAAGCCACCGTGGAACGACATGCCGCCCTTCCACACTTCGAAGATCAACATCGGGTTGGCCAGGTAAGCGCTCAGATCATAAAACAGCACATAACCCAGGCGGCCGCCGACGATGACGCCCATCGACATCCAGAACACCATGTCGGAGAGTTTCTCCTTGGTCCAGGTCGGGTCGAAGCGGTTCAGCCGACGGGACGCCAGCAGCCACGCGCCGCCGATGCCGACCAGATACATCAGGCCGTACCAGTGGATTTTCAGCGGACCGATGGCCAGGGCCACCGGGTCGATCTGCGGGTAAGGCAGCATTGCGACTCCTCGTTAGAGTTGAAACCTTCAAAATTCCCGGGCGACGCTGTCACGCCAGGATTAAGCCAGGATTGCGTTAGGTGTCAGAGCAGGAAGTTCAAGCCGACGCAAAACAGCAAAGCGGCAAACAGTCTTTTCAGCAAGCGTGGCGACAGCCTGTGGGCCAGTCGTGCACCGAGGCGGGCGAAGACCATGCTGGTCAGAGCGATCCCCAGCAGCGCCGGCAAATAAACAAAACCGAGACTATGGGCCGGCAGCAGTGGATCGTGCCAGCCCAGAATCATGAAACTTAATGCACTTGCCAAGGCGATGGGCAGGCCACAGGCCGACGAAGTGGCCACCGCTTGCTGCATCGGTACGCTGCGCCAGGTCAGGAATGGCACGGTCAGCGAGCCGCCGCCGATCCCGAAAATCGCCGAAGCCCAGCCAATCACACTGCCGGCCACGGTCAGACCGACTTTACCGGGCACCGTTCGGCTGGCCTTGGGCTTGAAGTCCAAGGCGAGTTGAACAGCGATGATCAACGCGAATACGCCGATGATTTTCTGCAAATTCGGCCCGGAGATCGCTTCGGCGGTCAGCGCGCCGAAACCGGCACCGATCAGAATGCCGAGAGTCATCCAGGCAAAAATCGGCCAACGCACGGCGCCGCGGCGATGATGTTCGCGAACCGCATTGACCGACGTAAAAATGATCGTCGCCAGGGAAGTACCGACTGCAAGATGCGTCAGGATCGACGGATCAAATCCCTGCAAGGTGAAGCTGAACACCAGCACCGGGACGATGATAATCCCGCCGCCTACCCCAAACAGCCCGGCCAGCACGCCCGCACAGGCGCCCAGCGCCAGATAGAGCAGAAATTCCATGGCCACATCCCCAAGCATCCCGAAACAGGAGCGGCATGGTAACGGATGCATGGCCTCGGGCTCCACTGCGGATGGCGATGGATCGATGAGCGATGTCTGCGTAGAGTGAGCAAAAAACACACAAGGACCACCTTATGTGCCTGATTGTCTTTGCCTGGCGGCCGGGTCATGCCCAGCCGCTGATCGTGGCGGCCAACCGCGACGAATTCTATGCCCGGCCCAGCCTGCCCCTGGCGCAATGGCCGCACGCCCCGCATGTCTACGCCGGGCGTGACCTCGAGGCCGGCGGTACGTGGCTCGGTGTCGGCGCCAATGGGCGCTTCGCCGCACTGACCAACATCCGTAATCCCCTTCAACCGCCGGCCGCCAAGTCGCGAGGCGAACTGGTGGCGCAGTTTCTCAGCGGGGAAACGCCCATTGAAGACTATTTAAGCGACGTTATCGCACGTTCGGCTGAATATGCCGGGTTCAATCTGCTGGCCGGCAATGCCAAAGAGCTCTGGCACTTCAACGCTCGGGAAACCGCGGCGGTCAGGCTCGAACCAGGGATTTATGGGTTATCGAACGCGGGGCTGGATACGCCGTGGCCAAAAGTGCTCAAGGCCAAGGCAGCGTTGAGCGAAGTCCTGGACGATCCACAACCACAGGCGTTATTGGCCTTGCTGAGCGATCCGCAGATCGCACCACTTGCCGAGCTGCCGGACACTGGCGTGGGGCAAGCCACCGAGACGTTGTTGTCGAGTGTGTTTATCAAGAGCCAGGCTTATGGGACGCGGGCGAGCACGGCGTTGATTGTTCAGGCAAATGGGATGCGGCATATGGTCGAGCGGAGTTTCGGGCCGTATGGGGGGCATTTGGGGGAGGTAGAGATCAGGATTTGAAGTCGGGCGATTAATTGTGGCGAGGGAGCTTGTCGGATCGCCGCACCGTCCCGCTGGAGCGCGAAGCGCTCCCGATCCGGCCGATGCGTTCTTTCATAAAGATCGCATCGGCTGAATCACGACTGCTTCGCAGCCGAACGGGAGCAAGCTCCCTCGCCACAGGGCCGCCGCTGACCTAGAGGGTCTTGACCGAAGCCGGATTGATCATCCGTGCCAACCCAAGGTTTTTCAGCGCCAGTTGCAGCGAGCTGTGGATAACTTGCGGGTTGTCGATGGTCATCAGCTCCGCCAGCAACTCCTTGGCCTTGCTCAGGTTGATCTGACGCAGCATCCACTTCACTTTCGGCAAGTTGGTGGCGTTCATCGACAGGCTGTCGAAGCCCATTGCCATCAACAGCACTGCCGCCGCCGGGTCACCGGCCATTTCGCCGCAGATACTCACCGGTTTGCCTTCGGCATGCGCATCGCGCACCACGCTCTGCAGGGCTTGCAGCACCGCCGGGTGCAGGTAGTCGTAGAGGTCGGCCACCCGTGGGTTGTTTCGGTCCACGGCCAGCAGGTACTGAGTCAGGTCGTTGGAGCCGACCGACAGGAAGTCCACCTGCCGCGCCAGTTCCTTGGTCTGATACACCGCTGCCGGAATCTCGATCATCACGCCAACCGGCGGCATCGGCACGTCGGTGCCTTCGTCGCGGACTTCGCCCCAGGCCCGGTGGATCAGGTGCAAGGCTTCTTCCAGTTCATGGGTGCCGGAAATCATCGGCAGCAGAATACGCAGGTTGTTCAGGCCTTCGCTGGCCTTGAGCATGGCGCGGGTCTGCACCAGGAAGATTTCCGGGTGGTCGAGGGTCACGCGAATCCCGCGCCAGCCGAGGAACGGGTTGTCTTCCTTGATCGGGAAGTACGACAGCGCCTTGTCACCGCCAATGTCCAGGCTACGCATGGTCACTGGTTGTGGATGGAACGCGGCAAGTTGCTCGCGATAGATCGCCAGCTGTTCCTTTTCACTCGGGAAACGCTGGTTGATCATGAACGGCACTTCGGTGCGGTACAGGCCCACGCCCTCGGCACCGCGCTTCTGCGCCCGTGCCACATCCGCCAGCAGGCCGGTATTGACCCACAGCGGCATGCGGTGGCCATCGACCGTTACGCACGGCAGGTCGCGCAATGCATCCAGCCCGAGGGCCAGTTGTTTCTCTTCCTCGACCACGTCGGCGAACTGCTTGCGCAGCACGTCACTCGGGTTGGTGTAGACCTCGCCGTGGTAGCCGTCGACGATCATCTGGATGCCGTCGACCTTGGAGTACGGCAGGTCGACCAGGCCCATCACCGTCGGAATACCCATGGCGCGCGCCAGGATCGCCACGTGGGAGTTGCCGGAACCGAGTACCGACACCAGGCCCACCAGCTTGCCTTCCGGCACCTCGCCGAGCATCGCCGGCGTCAGTTCTTCGCTGACCAGAATGGTGTTGTCGGGGTAGACCAGCGTCTGCTGCCGCTCTTCCTGCAAGTAGGCGAGCAAACGGCGGCCGAGGTCCTTGACGTCCGAGGCCCGCTCACGCAGGTAGGCGTCGTCCATCAGTTCGAAACGGTTGACGTGATCGGTAACCACCTGACGCAACGCGCCCTGGGCCCACTGACCGGTCTTGATCACGGTGGTGACTTCGCTGCCGAGCGAGGCATCGTCGAGCATCATCAAGTAGACGTCGAACAGCGCCCGCTCTTCAGGTCGCAGCTGGGTTGCCAGCTTGGCGGACAAGGCACGCATGTCGGCGCGCACGCCTTCGATGGCCGTCTTGAACAGCCCAAGTTCTGCATCGATGTCGGTGATGGTCTTGTCCGGCACCACATCCAGATCGGCCGGCGGCAGCATGACGACTGCGGTGCCGACCGCCGCGCCCGGCGAACCCGGTACGCCGACGAACTTTGCTTCCTGGATACCTTTGCCCTGACGGCCCAGGCCACGGATCGAACCGGTGGCCTCGGCATGGGCGATAACGCCGGCGAGCTGCGCGCTCATGGTCACGAGGAAGGCTTCTTCACCCTCATCGAACTGGCGGCGTTCCTTTTGTTGAATGACCAACACGCCGACGACGCGGCGGTGGTGAATGATCGGCGCCCCGAGGAACGACGCGTAGCGCTCTTCACCGGTCTCGGCGAAGTAACGGTAGCGCGGGTGATCCGCGGCGTTTTCGAGGTTCAGGGGTTCTTCACGCGTGCCGACCAGGCCGACCAGACCTTCGTTGGGTGCCATGCTGACTTTGCCGATCGAGCGCTTGTTCAAGCCCTCGGTGGCCATCAGCACGAAGCGGTTGGTCTCTGGATCAAGCAGGTAGACCGAGCAGACCTGGCTGCCCATGGCCTCTTTGACGCGCAACACAATAATCCCCAACGCCGCCTTGAGATCCTTGGCGGAGTTAACTTCCTGGACGATCTTGCGCAGCGTATTGAGCATGGCTCGGGGTCGAACTCCGTCGTCAGTCGCGCGCTAAAAGGCGCGGGGCAAGCTCTTTGAGAGCGCGTCGATACACCTCGCGCTTGAATGTCACCACCTGGCCCAACGGATACCAATAGCTGACCCAGCGCCAGCCATCGAATTCCGGTTTACCGGTCAAATCCATCCGCACCCGCTGCTCGTTGGAGATCAGGCGCAGGAGAAACCATTTCTGCTTCTGGCCGATGCACAGCGGTTGGCTGTGCGTTCTGACCAGACGTTGCGGCAAACGATAACGCAACCAGCCCCGGGTGCAGGCGAGAATTTCAACATCTTCGCGCTCCAGGCCCACTTCTTCGTTCAACTCGCGGTACAAGGCGTCTTCCGGCGTCTCCTGGGGGTTGATCCCGCCCTGTGGAAACTGCCAGGCATCTTGATTGATTCGGCGAGCCCATAGCACCTGGCCAGCATCATTCGTCAGAATGATCCCGACATTGGGGCGGAAACCATCGGGGTCGATCACGGCAACAACCTCGCAAACGCATGTCGCCGCATTGTTCCACAAAGGTTGTGAAAGCAGCAACGAGCCGACCTACCTTATGTGCACTCTTGTGAAAAGTCCGTATTCTGGAGACCTTTCTACAGACTTTTCAGCGAGTAACTGCAATGCGGCTGGCTTTATTCGACTTGGACAACACGCTTCTGGGCGGCGACAGTGACCACGCCTGGGGCGATTATCTGTGCGAACGCGGTTTCCTCGACGCCGTCGCCTACAAGGCACGCAACGACGAGTTCTATCAGGACTACCTGGCCGGCAAGCTGGATCAGGCCGCCTACCTGAACTTCTGCCTGGAAGTCCTCGGCCGCACCGAAATGGCGACACTGGATCAATGGCACCTGGATTACATGCGCGACTGCATCGAACCGCTCGTGCTGCCCAAGGGCCTCGAACTGTTGGCCCAACACCGTGAGGCCGGCGACAAGCTGGTCATCATCACCGCCACCAACCGTTTTGTGACCGGGCCGATTGCCACGCGTTTAGGCGTTGAAACCCTGATCGCCACCGAATGCGAAATGATCGACGGCCGGTACAGCGGGCGCAGCACCGATATCCCGTGCTTCCGTGAAGGCAAGGTGACCCGGTTGAATCGTTGGCTGGAAGAAACCGGCCACAGCCTGGAAGACAGTTATTTCTACAGCGACTCGATGAACGACTTGGCGTTGCTGGAGCAAGTGACGAATCCGATCGCGGTCGATCCGGACCCTAACTTGCGGGCCGAGGCCGAGAAACGTGGCTGGCCGGTGATCAGTTTGCGCGATTGATTAAGCCTGTAGCAGCTGCCGAGGTACGAGGCTGCGTTGCGGTCCGCAGGACCGCCCTTCGGGGCCGCTTCGCAGCCCATCGCAGCCTCGCACCTCGCAGCAGCTACAGATTCCGCGCTATACCGGCTTGGCCCCCATCAACCCCGCAATGGCGATCAAGCAGACAAAACTGAACAACGCCAACGCCAACGTAAACTTCCCATTCCCCGCCGCCGGCGCCTTGCGCAGCCGATTGAGCCGCACCAGCAGCCAGAACCAGCCCAGCGCCGCCACGGTGTACAGCACACTGGACGCCAGCAACCAGGTCTGCCCCAACGGCCAGCCCACCAGATGCACCATCCACCAGCCGGTAAACGGCATGCTCAACAGCGCCAGGCCCATCAACAACCAGATGAACACCTGCGGTCGCTGCAAGGTACGCGCAGGCGCCGTCGCATCACCGTTACGACGAGTGCGCCAGACCCAGATTGCCAGCCCCAGTGCGCTGATCAACAGCAGCACCGTCGCCACGCCATGCGCGACTTTGAGGGCGGTTAACGTTTCCATTGTTCGAATTCCTTATAGGCTGCCCATCAGCGTAGCCGCTCAGCCGAGAAACAGCTGATAGGCCGGGTTGTCGCTTTCGTCCCAGTACGGGTAGCCGATTTCTTCCAGCGCCGCCGGTACCAGATGACGCTCGTCGTGGGGCACTTGCAGGCCCGCGACCACACGGCCATCCGCCGCGCCGTGGTTGCGGTAGTGGAACATCGAAATATTCCAGCGCCCACCGAGCTTGTTGAGGAAGTTGAACAACGCACCCGGACGCTCCGGGAACTCGAAGCGCAGCACCACCTCATCGACCACCTGGGCGGCACGCCCGCCAACCATATGGCGAATGTGCAATTTGGCCAGTTCGTTGTCGGTCAGGTCGAGTACCGGAAAACCCTGCTCGGTCAGGCTGGCGAGCAGCGCACTGCGCGGGTCGTTTTCCGGATGGGTCTGCACGCCGACAAAGATGTGCGCTTCGCTGCCGGTGTTATAGCGGTAGTTGAATTCGGTGATCTGGCGCTTGCCGATGGCTTCGCAGAACGCCTTGAAGCTGCCCGGTTTCTCGGGGATGGTCACGGCGATGATGGCTTCGCGGCCCTCGCCCAGCTCGGCACGCTCGGCGACGTGTCGCAAGCGGTCGAAGTTGACGTTGGCGCCGGAATCGATGGCCACGAAGGTGTGGCCGGTGACGCCACGTTGCTCGACGTATTTCTTGATCCCGGCCACGCCCAAGGCGCCGGCAGGTTCAGTGATCGAGCGGGTATCGTCGTAGATATCCTTGATCGCCGCACAGATTTCATCGGTGCTGACGGTGATCACTTCATCAACGTAGTCTTTGCAGATATCGAAGGTGTGCTGGCCGATCTGCGCCACCGCGACGCCATCGGCAAACAGGCCCACGGTCGGCAACACCACGCGCTCACCGGCCGCCATGGCGGCTTGCAGGCAGTTGGAGTCATCCGGTTCGACGCCGATGATCTTGATGTCCGGACGCAGGTATTTCACGTACGCCGCAATCCCGGCGATCAATCCGCCACCGCCCACCGGAACGAAGATCGCATCCAGACGCCCCGGGTGCTGGCGCAGAATCTCCATGGCCACCGTGCCCTGCCCGGCAATGGTGTGGGGATCGTCGTAGGGGTGAATGTAGACGTAGCCTTTTTCGTCGACCAGTTTCAGCGAGTAGGCCAGGGCTTCCGGGAACGAATCGCCGTGCAGTACCACTTTGCCGCCGCGCGAACGCACGCCTTCGACCTTGATCTCCGGGGTGGTCTTGGGCATCACGATGGTCGCTTTCACGCCCAGCACTTTGGCTGCCAGGGCCAGGCCTTGCGCATGGTTGCCCGCCGAAGCGGTGACCACGCCACGGGCGCGCTCTTCATCGCTCAGTTGCGTCAGCTTGTTGTAAGCGCCGCGAATCTTGAACGAGAACACCGGCTGCAAGTCTTCACGCTTGAGCCAAATCTCGTTGCCCAGCCGCTCGGAGAGCTGGCGAGCAGTCTGCAATGGGGTTTCTACGGCAACGTCATAAACGCGCGAGGTGAGGATCTTTTTGACGTACTGTTCGAGCATCGGAAAGCATCACTGAACGGGTTGGGCAGGGCCAAGGAGTCTAACCCGGCTTTCGGGCGGGCGACCACACTAAACAGGTGGTTTTAGCCACTCGCAAACGCAAGAGACTCATTGTGGCGAGGGAGCTTGCTCCCGCTGGAGTGCGAAGTGCTCCCCAAAACAGGCAGCCCGTTTCTTCAAACACACTGTATTGGCAGGTTTTACGACTGCTGCGCAGCCGAGCGGGAGCAAGCTCCCTCGCCACAGACAAGCCCCCTCGTCTCCATTCGACACACTGGCAATGACCTTCCACATCGCGAGGCCTATAATGCCGGCCTTTCGTCCCCCTCTTCGGCACCTCGGAGCCCGCATGACCCAGGATCAACTCAAACAGGCAGTGGCTCAGGCCGCCGTCGACTTCATCCTCCCGAAACTCGATGACAAGAGCATCGTCGGGGTCGGCACCGGCTCTACCGCCAATTGCTTCATCGACGCCCTGGCCAAGCACAAAGGCGCGTTTGACGGCGCAGTGGCCAGTTCCGAAGCCACCGCCGCGCGCCTCAAGGGCCACGGTATTCCGGTGTATGAGCTCAATACCGTCAGCGATCTGGAGTTCTACGTCGACGGCGCCGATGAAAGCGACGAGCACCTGCACCTGATTAAAGGCGGCGGTGCAGCCCTGACCCGCGAGAAGATCGTGGCGGCCGTGGCCAAGACCTTCATCTGCATCGCCGACGCCAGCAAACTGGTGCCGGTGCTCGGTGCGTTCCCATTGCCGGTGGAAGTGATCCCGATGGCTCGCAGCCACGTGGCCCGCGAACTGGTGAAGCTGGGCGGCGACCCGGTTTACCGTGAAGGTGTGCTGACCGATAACGGCAACATCATCCTTGACGTGCACAACATGCAGATCACCAACCCGGTGGAGCTGGAAGCACAGATCAACGCCATCGTCGGCGTGGTCACCAACGGTTTGTTCGCGGCGCGCCCGGCGGACTTGCTGCTGTTGGGCACAAGCGAAGGCGTGAAAACCCTCAAGGCCTGATGCCACACCCATTTGCAGGAGCGAAGCTTGCTCGCTCCTACAATTTAGTTTTGGGATGTTGGTCAGGGTTGCGACGGTTTTTTGAAGACATAGAACAGGTTCGGCTCGCTGACGAGGTACAGGGTGCCGTCGTCATCCATGGCAATGCCTTCCGGCTTGTGCAATCCCTGACGACCCTTGTTCAGTGACAGGGTGCTCAGCGGTCGCCCGTCCACATCCAGTTCAAGAATCAACCGCGACTCATCGGACAGTGCCAGCAAATGGCCGCTGCGCTCGTCATATTGCAGGCTCGACAGGTCTCGCACGAACATTCCGCCATCGCGCTTGGGATTGTTCACCACGTGCACCGCGTAGGACTTCTCCGGGTTGTAATGGGGAAAGCCCTGCACTTCGTAGATCAGCATCGGGTCGCGCTCCTTGGCGACGAACAAGCGCTTGCCCACCGAGTCATAGGCCAAACCCTCGAAACCCTTGTTGCCGCTCATGTGCACGCCGAGGGTCATCTGCTCGGCGTCCGCGGCATCGAGGAACGTCGTGCCCTTGCGCAGATGAATCTTGATCAGCCGTTGCTCACGCTCATCGGTGATCACGTAAGTGTCAGCGCTAATGAACTCCACTGCTTCCGGGTCGCCGAACCCGACCAGCGCCACACGCCGCAGGATTTTGCCTTCCAGGGACAACTCGATCAGCTCGGCGTTTTTGTGGGTGACCGTGAACAGGCTTTTGCGCACGGGATCGAAGGTCAGCGCGGAAACATCGTCGTCCAGACCGTCAATGACTCGCGCCTCGATCGCCACCTGATACTGGTCCAGGCCAATGGGCTGGGCATTCATCGGCTGCCATAGCGCCTGCACATTGAACCCGCTGCGCTCGAACAGGCGCTGGTACTGGCCGACGGCAACCAACAGGATCAGGGCAATGACCGACAGGATCAGCATCAGGGGTTTGGGGCGGACAAGTCGACGCATTCAGGCAAACTCGGAAACAGGACGGGCGGATGAAACACCACGGCTGCCTGAATTAAAACCCTAATGGCCCGCGACCTTCTACCGCAACTACCGAACCTGTTGCTTTTCGAAGCGGTAGAACAGGTTCGGCTCGCTCACCATGTACAGCGTGCCTGCTTCGTCCATGGTGACGCCTTCGGCACGGGGAATGGTTTTCTTCAGGCCATTGAACCCTCCGAGCAAGGTCATGAAACTGACCTGCTCGCCCTTCTCGTCCAGTTCCAGCAACAAGTGAGAGTCGGCGGACAGCACCAGGGTGTGACCGGTGCGCGGATCGATGGCCAGGGCCGACAGGTTACGGACATCCAGTGCGTCGCTGGAGAGTTTCTGCTTGTCACCCTTCAGGATCTGGCTGCCATCGCTTTTCCAGCTGAACAGCGCTGGTGGACGCTCTTCACCCAGCAGCAGTTGCTGGCGACGGGCATCCCAGACGACGGCTTCGAAGCCTTTATTCTGGTTTTTCGAGGGGCCGAGATCGTACTTCGGGAAATTGGCGATGTTCAGCTCGCGCGTATCGGCATCGACCTTGACGATCGAGAGCAGGTGTTCGCGCTCATCGGTAATCGCCAGCAAACCATTGCCCATTACCGTCACCCCTTCCGGGTTGCTCCACCCCACCAGCGGCATTTTGCGCAACACGTCGCCTTGCAACGTCAGCTCGACCAGGAACGGGTTCTTGCCCATCACGGAGAACAGGGTTTTGGTCTGCGGGTCGTAAGACACGTCCGACGCTTCGTCCTTCTCCATCCCCGGCAGCAGTTTGGCGTCGATCACCGCCCGATAGTCCGGCAGCCAGACACTCTCTTTTCGTTCGGCAGGGCTTTCGAAGCGCTCCTTCACCCAGAGCACACCGCGATCATCCCAATGCATCGCAAACGCAAGGCCATAAGCGGCGACCGCCACCAGTAAAAGCCAGAAATACCAACGCATGACAAAGCGCGAGCGGCGGGCAGTTTTCAGCTTGGGCAGCGATTCGATGGCCATTCAGGGATGCGTTCCAGAAATTCAGGCTATGGGTAATAGCACATTGGGACAGGCTCAGATGCCATAAGCCCCGGAATTATCCAGACAAAATGTGAAAAAAACGGGAAATGGCCGGATTGCCCTGTGTGGGCAGCCAAGATCAAAAGATCGCAGCCTGCGGCAGGCTGCGATTTTTTGCTTTTTAGAGAACGCTACTGGTAAAGCGGCTGACACCCGGCAATTCGAGCACCAGTTCGTCACCGACGTTCAGCGGGCCAACGCCCACCGGCGTGCCAGTGAGGATCACGTCACCGGCCTGCAGCGAGAAGCAGCCGGCCATGTACTGGATCATCGGCACGATCGGATTGAGCATGTCCTTGGTGTTGCCATCCTGGCGGACTTCACCATTGATGGTCAGGCGGATGCCGATGTCGGTCAGGTCGGTAAACGTGCTGCCAGCCACGAATGGCGCAATCACCGCCGCACCGTCAAAGCACTTGGCGATTTCCCACGGCAGGCCCTTGGCTTTAAGCTCGGCCTGCTTGTCGCGCAGGGTCAGGTCCAGGGCCGGGGCGAAGCCGGAGATGGCATCCAGCACTTCTTCGCGGCTCGGCTTGGTCGACAATGGCTTGCCGATCAGCACCGCTATTTCTGCTTCGTAATGCACCGAACCGCGCTCGGTCGGAATGCTGAAGCTGCCTTCCAGTGGCACCACGCAGCTGCCGGGCTTGATGAACAGCAGTGGTTCGGTGGGCACCGGGTTGTCCAGTTCCTTGGCGTGTTCGGCGTAGTTGCGGCCGATGCACACCACTTTCCCCAGCGGAAAATGAATACGCGTTCCGTCGACATACTGGTGCTGATAGCTCATTGACCGACTCCTGCTTCGTGCTCTTAAAGTTCGAAGAATCAAACAGCGAAAATCTTGCCCGGGTTCATGATGCCATTCGGGTCGAACACCGCTTTGACGGCTTTCATGTACTCGATCTCAACCGGTGAGCGGCTATAGGTCAAGTAGTCACGTTTGGTCATGCCCACGCCGTGTTCGGCGGAAATCGAACCGTTGTACTTCTCGACGGTTTCGAACACCCACTTGTTGACGGTGGCGCACTTGGCGAAGAACTCATCCTTGCTCAGGTTATCCGGCTTGAGGATGTTCAAGTGCAGGTTGCCGTCGCCGATGTGGCCGAACCAGACGATTTCGAAGTCCGGGTAGTGTTCGCCGACGATCGCGTCGATTTCCTTCAGGAACCCCGGGACTTTCGACACAGTGACCGAAATGTCGTTTTTGTACGGCGTCCAGTGGGAAATGGTTTCGGAGATGTACTCGCGCAGCTTCCAGAGGTTCTGCAACTGGGTTTCGCTCTGGCTCATCACGCCGTCCAGCACCCAGCCCTGCTCGACGCAGTGCTCGAAGGTTTCCAGGGCGTGGTTGGCTACTTCATCGGTGGTCGCTTCGAATTCCAGCAGCGCATAGAACGGGCAGTCGGATTCGAATGGCGCCGGCACATCGCCGCGTGCCATGACCTTGGCCAGGGCTTTGTCGGAAAAGAATTCGAAGGCAGTCAGGTCAAGTTTGCTCTGGAACGCGTGCAATACCGGCATGATCGAATCGAAATCGGCTGTACCGAGCACCATCGCGGTGAGGTTTTTCGGCGCACGGTCCAGACGCATGGTGGCTTCGACGACAAAACCCAGGGTGCCTTCAGCGCCGATGAACAGCTGACGCAGGTCGTAGCCGGTGGCGTTCTTGATCAGGTCTTTGTTCAGTTCCAGCAGATCGCCCTTGCCGGTGACGACTTTCATGCCGGCCACCCAGTTACGGGTCATGCCGTAGCGAATCACCTTGATCCCGCCGGCATTGGTGCCGATATTGCCACCTATCTGGCTGGAACCTGCCGAAGCGAAGTCCACCGGATAGTACAAACCGTGCTCTTCAGCCTTGTTCTGTAATTGTTCGGTAACCACGCCCGGCTGACAAACAACGGTGCGATCGGTGAGGTTCACGTCGAGAATCTGGTTCATGTAGTCGAAGGACACGACCACTTCGCCATTGGCCGCCACTGCTGCGGCAGAAAGCCCGGTACGACCGCCGGACGGCACCAGCGCAACCTTGTGTTCATTGGCCCAACGGACAATGGCCTGGACCTGCTCGATGGTCTTGGGGAACACAATGGCCGTCGGGGCCGGGGCGAAATGTTTGGTCCAATCCTTGCCGTAAGCGTTCAGGGAGTCGGCGTCGGTCAGCACCTTGCCAGGCTCAACCAGGGTCTTCAGCTCATCAATCAGCGCAGGATTGGTCATCGACAGAACTCTCGAACAATTCATGGTCATCCTGAGTACGCTTCACGTCGCAGAATGAGTGTTAGCAGGTCGCATATGCTAGCATACCGACCCCGCAGGATAGTGCCCAAAGGCTGTTCTGCGGCGACGGCTTTCCTGCCGTCCGGGTCAGCTCTGGCTGCTCCCTTCCCTGCCATTTTTTCTCCGGGACACAGGTTTACGCAGATGAGCAAGACTTCTCTCGATAAGAGCAAGATCAAGTTCCTTCTTCTCGAAGGCGTCCACCAATCGGCTGTCGACGTCCTCAAGGCGGCGGGCTACACCAGCATCGAGTACCTCACAGGTTCTCTGCCGGACGCCCAGCTGAAGGAAAAGATCGCTGATGCTCACTTCATCGGCATTCGCTCCCGCACTCAACTGACCGAAGAGATCTTCGATCACGCGAAGAAACTGGTGGCTGTCGGCTGTTTCTGCATCGGCACCAACCAGGTCGACCTCAACGCGGCTCGCGAACGCGGTATCGCGGTATTCAACGCGCCGTACTCCAACACTCGCTCCGTTGCCGAGCTGGTGCTGGCCGAGGCGATTCTGTTGCTGCGCGGCATCCCTGAGAAGAACGCTTCCTGCCACCGTGGCGGCTGGATCAAAAGCGCAGCCAACTCCTTCGAAATCCGCGGTAAAAAGCTGGGTATCGTCGGTTACGGCTCGATCGGCACTCAACTGTCGGTCCTGGCGGAAGGCCTGGGCATGCAGGTTTACTTCTACGACACCGTGACCAAGCTGCCATTGGGCAACGCCACCCAGGTCGGCAACCTGCACGAGCTGTTGGGCATGTCCGACATCGTCACCCTGCACGTTCCGGAAACCGCTGCCACCCAGTGGATGATCGGCGAGAAGGAAATCCGCGCCATCAAGAAGGGCGGCATCCTGATCAACGCCGCGCGCGGCACCGTGGTCGAACTGGACGCCCTGGCGGACGCGATCAAGGACAAGCACCTGATCGGCGCGGCCATCGACGTATTCCCGGTGGAGCCACGCTCCAACGAAGAAGAGTTCGAAAGCCCGCTGCGTGGCCTGGACAACGTGATCCTGACCCCGCACATCGGTGGTTCTACCGCTGAAGCGCAGGCTAACATCGGCCTGGAAGTGGCGGAAAAACTGGTCAAGTACAGCGACAACGGTACGTCGGTATCGTCCGTGAACTTCCCGGAAGTGGCCTTGCCGGCTCACCCTGGCAAGCACCGTCTGCTGCACATCCACGAAAACATTCCGGGTGTGATGAGCGAGATCAACAAGGTCTTCGCCGAAAACGGCATCAACATTTCCGGTCAGTTCCTGCAGACCAACGAGAAAGTCGGCTACGTCGTGATCGACGTGGATGCCGATTACTCGGAAATGGCGCAAGAGAAGCTGCAGCACATCAACGGCACCATTCGTTGCCGCGTGTTGTTCTGATCGCGACTTGAGCGACAAAAAAGGGAGCTCCTCGGAGCTCCCTTTTTTACGGCTGCTTTTTCATCGCTGTGGAAAAGCTACTTCACCGTCACGGTGATTTTCTTCGACACGATCGGCGGATCGAACGGCATGTGACCGCTGTCGCCCAGTTCGAGCTGCAAGGTGTGCTTGCCCGGTGCCAGTTTGATTTCAGCGTGAGTTTGCGCTTTGCCAAAGTGCATGTGATTGGCATCGTTTGGAATCGGAGCGCCGGCAGCCGGTAGTTTGTCGACATCGATCAGCAGATGGTGGTGCCCAGTGTTTTTGGTGGTGTCGCCCGCTGGTGCCAGTGCGATTTCCTTGACGCCGAAATTCACTGTAAAGGTTTGCGCGACCGTGGCTCCGTCCGCAGGAGATACGATGAACACTTCTGCCCCCTTCGGAGCCGGGGTGGCGGCACCGGCCAGCACCGAAACACCCATCAGCACACCAGCCAATGCTGCTCGTGACATAAAGCTTTTCATTCTCTTCTCCAGTTTTTCCGTAAAATTCGCTCGACCGTGAACAACTTAACGGCCATTCGTTGTCGAAGGCACTCAATAACCATAGCAAAGCGAGCCTGAACAGCGCGTCGCGATAGATAAATGAATTCAAAGGAGTGACCATGCGCTTTTTGCCTGGCCTGATCTGCCTGCTACCCCTTTTGAGCCCTTTGGCTCATGCCGAACTGATGGACGATGTAAACGACCGCGGCGAATTGCGCATTGCTCTTGAGGCTAATACACCGCCCTTCAATTTCAAGGATGACGGCAAACTGACCGGGTTCGAGGTCGAGTTGGGTCAACTGCTGGCCAATGAGCTGGATGTACGGGCCGACTTCGTCGTCACCGATTCCGACGATCTGATGACCGGCGTCGAAAGCGGCAAATACGACGTTGCCATCAATCACATAGCACTGACCCCGGACCTGAAGGATCGTTTCGACTTCAGCGAACCTTACATTCACACCAACGCACAATTGATCGCGCAGAAAGAAGAGCAACCGCGATCAATCCTGTTGGTGCAGTCGCTGACGGAACAAAAACCGAAGGCCACCCCTGTGAGCCTGGCGATTCCGTTTCAGAAGGGTAATCCGGCGTTTCATGCCAGCCTTGAGAATGCAATGCAGCGGATCAAGGCCGATGGCCGGCTGGAGGCGCTGGAGCACAAGTGGTTTGGGGCTGATGCGGGTGTGGCGCCGAAACCTTGATTCGGGCGAATGAGTAACCCTGCGGGCTGTTACTTCAGGGTTGCCAGGGCCTGCGCCGCTTGCGGCAACTCCAGCTCGCTGAAGACTTGCACACCATGGCGCTTGAGCAGCGCGGCGGTCACGCCCTCACCGCTGACCTTCACTCCACTGAACGTCCCGTCATAGGTCAGCAGATTCCCGCAAGACGGGCTGTTGGCCTTGAGCACGGCAATCCGGATGCCGTGCTGTTGCACCAGCTCCAGCGCCTGAGAAGCCCCCGATAGAAACTCGGCACTGACGTCCTCGCCCTCGGTGGTGATGACCGATGCAAGGCCATCAAGCACTTCACCGCCCTGCCCGCCGGGAATTTCCGCCGCAGCCCTGGGTGTCGGCAACCCGCCAGCGACTTCCGGACACAACGGCACCACCCGGCCCTCGGCAATCCACTGTTCCAACAGATCGAACGGCCCGCTGGCCCCGCCGTCGTAACGGACGCGGTGACCGAGCAAACAGCGGCTTACCAGAATCTTTTGCATGATCAGAACGGCTCGTTGCCACGACGGCGGAACCAGCCAGTCAAGGACAGGCGTTCTCGGGTCGCGGGCAGGACTTCGTGGGGCACGTCGCCCGACAGGAACACCACCAGGCATCCGCCGGTGGGCACCACATCGTGTTCGACGCCTTCGTCCAGGTACATGCGCAACTGACCGCCATGCTCGGGCAGCCAGGCGTCGTTGAGGTAGATCACCGCCGAGACCATGCGCCGGTCGTCGTCACGGAAACGGTCGACATGCTTGAGGTAGAAAGCGCCGGGCGGGTACAGGGCGAAATGGCTTTCGAAATCTTCCAGGCCCAGGAACAAACCACGATTCATCGCCTCACGCAGGCTGTCCATCAACCCCAGGTAGCTGTCGCAGGACTCGGCCTGGCCGGGTTCGAGCCACTGGATATGGTCGCCGCGAATGCCCTCGCGAATCTCCGAAAACGCCCCGCGCCCCACGGCGGCCGGGGCGAGCTCACCCTCGGCGGCACGTTTACGACATTCGGCGGCCAGCGCCCGGGTCAGGTCCAGGGGCAGGAAAATATTCTGCTGCGACCAGCCGTGTTCGGCCAGGTCGTCGACGATACGTAACAGCAGTGGATGATCAGAGGGTATGTGCATGGCGCGCATAGTATTCCTGTGCCCGCAAATCCGACAGAGCCACGCAGCGGAGGATTGGTCGGATAAGGTACTCAACCTGATACGAATTCTCGACAAGTACGAATGCCGCACGGAGAATAGTCGCCTGCTGACAGGAGTCCCTATGCGTCGCTTGCTTTTCTCACTGTTGATGTTCTGCGTTTTGCCCGCCTGGGCGGACGGCCACGACCAGTTGTACAAGGTCGCCGGTTGGCCAGAACAACGCGCGCATTTCAACGATGCTCTCTCGGCCGCTCAGCAGCGCTATCAGAACAGCTTGCCACCGGCAGTGTTCCAGGCCCTGGTCGACAACAGCAATCTGCGGTTCGCCCCCAAGGCCATGGACCAGCGCGCCGAAGCGCAACTGCGCAAGAAGCTCGCCGACCCGAAACCTGCGCTGACCTTCTTTCAATCGCCCCTGGGCAAGAAAATCGTCGCCGCCGAACTGCTGGCGACCCGTCGCGATCAATTGGCGAAAAACGCCAAGGGCTTGCCGAAGATGCAAGCCAGCGATACCCGTCAACTGATCATCGGCCACCTGGCCCAGGCCCTGCCCGCCCGCGAGGCCGGCGCTGAAGTCAGCCTGGCGATCGCAGGCGTCGCGGCCGACAGCCTGAGTTCGATGATCCCTGGCTTGCTCGGCAACGGTCAGGCTCAAGGCATGTTGAACGGTCAGCGCCAGCGCCTGATGGAGCAGATCGGCGCCGACCTGAACAACACGCTGCTGTATGTCTATCGCGACCTGTCGGATGACGAACTGGAAGAGTTTTCGACCTTTGCCGAGTCCTCTGAAGGCAAGGCTTATTACCAAGCGGCATTGGCGGCGATTCGGGCGGGGTTGGCAGTGGGGCAAAGTACGTCGAGCCTGACCCAGTAATTTTTGGCGTCCGTGAAATGGCCCGCGAAGACTATCGAAATGTCACCGCCGATCCCGACTCATGCGCTTGGTCAAAAACCCGAAATACTCCTGCCGCAGCCCCGGCGACTCATTCGCCAGATGATGCCGCGCCTCAGGCAGCATCAACACCTGGGGCCGATCGAACTTGCCTCGCAGCACTTCAAGGTTGTGCTCCCAATCCACGGTCATGTCCGCCTGCCCCTGCACGATCAGCGGCCGCCGCGGGCTGCTCGGTGCCGCTTCGATACGCTTGATCCACCGTCCCAGCGCACCGACCCAGGCCGTTGGCAGACGCAGCGGTTGCAGCGGATCGGCCTGCAGGAACGCGAGGAAGTCAGGGTCGTTGGAATTCTCGCTGAAGCGCCGGGCGATGCCTTTGACAAACGGCTTGAGCAGGTAATAACTGAGCCGCGACCAACCCCAGGCTCGCGGCCGCACCAAGGGCGACAGCAGAATCACTTGCCCCTGGGCCGGGCTGCTCGCACCTTGATTGAGTACATGGTCGATCACAATCGCCCCGCCGGTGCTTTGCCCGCACAAGTGCCAGGGCTGCGGAAGGCCCAACGACTGCGCCTCGGCCAGCAGGCCTTGCAGGGCGCTCTGGTACTCGGCGAAGTCCTTGATACTCGCCCGTTCGCCACTGGACAAGCCATGCCCCGGCAGGTCGCAGGCGATTACCGCAAACCCTTGGTCCAGCGCCCACTCAATCACATGCCGGTAGAGCCCGGTGTGATCGTAGAAGCCGTGAAATAGAAACAGCGTCGCCTTCGCCCGCTCGGGCCACCAGAGCTGGCTGACCACTTCATAACCATCGATCTCGAAACGCCCCAAGCCACGGCGCAGGGTCCGCTGTGGAAAATCCAGCCCGTAAAAACGCTGATAGGCCATGGCCTCCGTCGACAGCGGCCGCCACTCGGCCAACGGCCGCAGGCTGGCACGCAAATGATCGGGATCGAAAGTGGCAGACATGGGCTATTCCAGAGCGCTAAACGGACTTTATCGGCCTGCGATATTCATCTGTCGCAGCAAGCATGGCAAGCTAGCCGACCTTCGAGGATTGAAACCCATGCGCCCGGCCTATCGCACCACACTGCTTGCCAGCCTGCTCGCCCTTGTGTGTGCCAGTGTGCTGTGGGCCGCTTACGACTGGTTTCAGGGACGCTACCTGCGAGCCTTCAGTTCGCACACCGCCGTGTTCTCCGGCGACCCGTTGCGCCTGCCCGACGAACTCGCCGGCCCCGGCGCCATTCGCCTGGTGCACTTCTGGGACCCGGCCTGCCCATGCAATGTCGGCAACCAACAACACCTGACTGAACTGGTTGAGCAATATGTACCGCAGGGCGTCGAGTTCTATACGGTACAAAAGCCCGGCAGTCACGGCCAGTTGCCCGGCACCTTGAGCCGCCTGAAAACCCTCGCTGTCCTGCCTGGCTCCGAACAGATTCCCGCCAGTCCGGCAGTGGCGATATGGGACCGCGACGGCAAGCTGGCATATTTCGGCCCGTACAGCGAAGGCCTGACCTGCAATTCGAGCAACAGTTTTATCGAGCCTATCCTGCAAGCGCTGAACGCAGGCAGGGCGGTGAACGCCACCCATACGATGGCGGTGGGTTGCTACTGCCCGTGGCCCGCGGTGGCGAAGTAAGGCATTCCTGACTTTTCCAGGACCGCGATGCCCGGCACAGGAGGTCTGTGCTACACGTTTGCAGCCCACACGGGCGGCAATCCCGAAAGAACAAGGAGCCACCATGAAACGCGTCCTGACCGTACTTGCCTTGCTGATCGTCGCGCTCGCCGCCGGGGGCGGCTGGTATGTGTACAGCAAACAACCGACGCGCCAGGGCCAGGTGGCGTTGCAGCATCTGCAAGGCTCAGTGACCGTGCGCTACGACGAGCGCGGCGTGCCGCATATCCGCGCCGAAAACGAAACCGACCTCTACCGCGCCCTCGGCTACGTGCAGGCCCAGGACCGACTATTCCAGATGGAAGCCGTGCGGCGCCTGGCCCGTGGTGAGCTGGCCGAAGTCCTCGGCCCGAAACTGCTCGACACCGACAAACTGTTTCGCAGCCTGCGCATCCGCGAACGTGCTGACAGTTACGTGGCCGCGCTGGATCGTGAGTCGCCGGCGTGGAAGGCCCTGCAAGCCTATCTGGACGGCATCAATCAATATCAGGACAGCCACGCCGCGCCAGTAGAGTTCGACGTGCTGGGAATCCCCAAGCGCCCTTTCACCGCCGAAGACAGCATCAGCATCGCCGGCTACATGGCCTACAGCTTTGCCGCGGCGTTTCGCACCGAACCCTTGCTGACTTACGTGCGTGACCAACTGGGCGCCGATTACCTGAACATCTTCGACCTCGACTGGCAGCCCAAGGGCCTGCTGGCCAAAAGGCGCCCCAGCCCCGCGCCGGTCCTCGCCGCCAGTGACTGGAAAGACCTGAACGCCCTTGCCCGTCTGAGTGAGCAGGCTCTGGCCGACCACGGCCTGCCGCAATTCGAAGGCAGCAACGCCTGGGTGATTTCCGGCAACCGCAGCAAAAGCGGCAAGCCGCTGCTGGCCGGTGACCCGCACATACGCTTCTCGGTGCCGTCAGTGTGGTACGAGGCGCACCTGTCGGCGCCAGGCTTCGAGCTGTATGGCTACCATCAGGCGCTGGTGCCGTTTGCATTTCTCGGCCACAACCTGGACTTCGGCTGGAGCCTGACGATGTTCCAGAACGACGATCTGGACCTGATCGCCGAGAAGGTCAACCCGGACAACCCGAACCAGGTCTGGTATCGCGGCAAGTGGGTGGACATGGTCACCACCGAACAACAGATCGCAGTGAAAGGCCAGTCACCGGTCACATTGACGCTGCGCCAGTCGCCCCATGGCCCGATCGTCAACGATGCGCTTGGCACTGCCGCCGGCAAGACGCCGGTTGCCATGTGGTGGGCGTTCCTCGAAACCCCGAATCCGATCCTTGACGGCTTCTACCAGCTCAATCGCGCCGACACCCTGGCCAAGGCCCGCGCCGCGGCCGCCAAGGTTCAGGCTCCAGGGTTGAACATCGTCTACGCCAACGCCAAGGGCGACATCGGCTGGTGGGCCTCGGCGTTGCTGCCCAAGCGTCCGGCCGGGGTGAAGCCCGGTTTCATCCTCGACGGCAGCACCCCTCAGGCGGACAAGGAAGGTTTTTACCCGTTCAGTGCCAACCCGCAGGAAGAAAACCCGGCGCGGGGCTACATCGTCTCGGCCAACTTCCAACCGGTGTCGCCGACCGGCATGGAAATTCCCGGCTACTACAACCTCGCCGATCGCGGGCAGCAGCTCAATCGCCAGCTCAGCGACAAGAACGTGAAGTGGGACAACGCGGCCAACCAGAAGCTGCAACTGGGTACGACCACCGCCTACGGGCCGCGCTTGCTGGCGCCTTTGCTGCCGGTACTGCGTGAAGTGGTGAGCGACCCGGCCGAACTCAAACTGGTGGAGCAACTGGCGCAGTGGAGCGGCGATTACCCACTGGACTCCATCAGCGCCACCCTGTTCAACCAGTTTCTGTTCAACCTCGCCGACGCGACGATGCACGATGAACTGGGCAATGACTTCTTCGAAACGCTGCTCCCGACCCGGGTGATCGATGCCGCGCTGCCGCGCCTGGCGGCCTCCGCCGACTCGCCGTGGTGGGACAATCGCAACACCCCTGGCAAGGAAACCCGCGCCGATACGGTCAAGGTGGCCTGGCAAGCGAGCATGGCTCATCTCAAAGCCACCCTTGGCGCCGATTCCGCGCAATGGCAGTGGGGCAAGGCGCACACCCTGACCCACGGCCATCCGCTGGGGATGCAAAAGCCCCTGGACCAGATTTTCAACGTTGGCCCATTCGCGGCACCCGGCACCCACGAAGTACCGAACAACCTCTCGGCCAAGATCGGCTCGGCGCCGTGGCCCGTGACCTACGGCCCGTCGACCCGGCGGCTGATCGACTTCGCCGACCCGGCCCATAGCCTGACCATCAACCCGGTGGGCCAGAGCGGCGTGCCGTTCGACAGCCACTATGCCGACCAGGCCGAGGCGTATATCGAAGGGGTTTATTACCAGGCGAATTTCAATGAGGAAGAAGTGATGGCCAATACCCGCAGCACCTTGAAGCTGTTGCCGGCGCGGTAGATTTTTTCTGGCCGGGCTGACGCCTTCGCCACAAAATTCTGGGCCATAAAGTCAAAAGATCGCAGCCTGCGGCAACTCTTACGGGATTCACATTCCACTGTAGGAGCTGCCGCAGGTTGCGATCTTTTGATCGGCAGCAGTTTTAAGCCGCTTCCGGTGCCTGCGCCCGACGTACGTCCGGTTGTTTCCAGGAGTCGGCAGCGGCTTCCTCGATGGCTTGCTGGATCGCACGTTTGCGGCTTTCTTCGGCGCGACGGCTGAAGAACCAGACCAGGAAGGTCACCAGCGACACCGCCAGCAGAATCAGGCTGGCCACGGCGTTGATCTCAGGCTTCACGCCCAGGCGCACCGCCGAGAACACTTCCATCGGCAGGGTCGTGGAGCCTGGCCCGGACACAAAGCTCGCCAACACCAGATCATCCAGCGACAAGGCAAACGACATCATGCCGCCGGCCGCCAGTGACGGCGCGATCATCGGAATGGTGATCAGGAAGAACACTTTCCATGGCCGCGCACCGAGGTCCATGGCGGCTTCTTCGATGGACAAATCCAATTCACGCAAGCGCGCCGACACCACCACCGCCACATACGCTGCACAGAATGTGGTGTGAGCGATCCAGATGGTGACGATGCCGCGCTCCTGCGGCCAGCCGATCATCTGCGCCATGGCCACGAACAGCAGCAACAGCGACAGACCGGTGATCACTTCCGGCATCACCAGCGGTGCGGTAACCAGGCCGCCAAACAGTGTGCGGCCCTTGAAGCGGGTGATGCGGGTCAGCACGAACGCCGCCAGCGTCCCCAATGCCACCGCCGCTATCGCCGTGTAGCAAGCGATTTCCAGCGAGCGCACCACTGAGCCCATCAGTTGCGTGTTGTCGAGCAGGCCCACATACCATTTGATCGACCAGCCGCCCCACACCGTTACCAGTTTCGAGGCGTTGAACGAGTAGATCACCAGGATCAGCATTGGCGCGTAGATGAACAGCAGACCCAGCACCAGCATCAGGTTCGAGAAACGGAAGCGCTTCATTCTTTACCCTCCATTTCCTTGGCCTGACTGCGGTTGAACAGGATGATCGGCACAATCAGGATTGCCAGCATCACCACCGCCAGGGCAGACGCCACCGGCCAGTCGCGGTTGTTGAAGAACTCTTGCCAGAGCACTTTACCGATCATCAGGGTTTCCGGACCACCGAGCAGTTCCGGGATCACGAACTCCCCCACCACCGGGATGAACACCAGCATGCAGCCGGCGATAATGCCGTTTTTCGACAGCGGCACGGTGATCTTCCAGAAGCTGTTGAAGTTGCTCGAACCGAGGTCCGATGCGGCTTCCAGCAGGCTGTGATCGTGTTTCACCAGGTTGGCGTAGAGCGGCAGGATCATGAACGGCAGATAGGAGTAAACAACCCCGATATAAACCGCCAGGTTGGTATTGAGGATCTGCAACGGCTCGTCGATCCAGCCCATGCTCATCAGAAAACCATTGAGCAGCCCGTTGTTGCTGAGGATGCCCATCCACGCATACACGCGGATCAGGATCGCGGTCCAGGTCGGCATCATGATCAGCAGCACCAGCACCGTTTGCAGCTCTTTGCGGGCGGTGGCAATGCCATAGGCCATCGGGTAGCCGATCAGCAGGCAGAGGATGGTGCTGAACAGCGCCATCTTCAGCGAGCCTAGGTAAGCGGCGATGTACAACTCGTCATCGCCCAGCATCGCGTAGTTGGCCAGGTTGAGTAGCACCTGCAGTTTCTGGTCAACGAAGGTGTAGATCTCGGTGTACGGCGGAATGGCCACGTCGGCTTCAGCGAAGCTGATCTTCAGGACGATGAAGAACGGCAGCATGAAGAACATGAACAGCCAGATGAACGGAACCCCGATGACCAGCTGACGGCCACCGGGAAGTATTCGATTGAGCCGGCGTTTGAGTTTGCGCATGTTCATGAGCGAAGTACCACGCCGCTGTCGTCTTCCCACCACACGTAAACCTGGTCACCCCAGGTCGGGCGCTGGCCACGGCGCTCGGCGTTGGCGACGAAGGACTGCACCAGCTTGCCGCTCGGCAGTTCGACGTAGAACACCGAATGGCCGCCGAGGTAGGCGATGTCGTGCACCTTGCCGCTGGACCAGTTGTGTTCGCAGGTCGGCATTTCGGCCGTCACCAGCAGTTTTTCCGGACGGATTGCGTAAGTAACGGACTTGTCCTGCACCGAGGTGCTGATGCCGTGACCCACGTAAATGTTGCGGTCCAGATCCTTGCAGGTGATCAGTGCATGGCCCTCGGCGTCGTCCACCACTTCACCTTCGAAGATGTTGACGTTGCCGATGAATTCGCAGACCAGGCGGCTGGTCGGGGTTTCGTAGATGTCGATCGGGCTGCCGATCTGGGCGATCCAGCCCAGGTGCATGATCGCGATGCGCTCGGCCATGGTCATGGCCTCTTCCTGGTCGTGGGTCACCATGACGCAGGTTACGCCGACGCGTTCGATGATCTCGACCAGTTCCAGCTGCATTTGCGAACGCAGCTTCTTGTCCAGCGCGCCCATCGGTTCGTCGAGCAACAACAGCTTCGGCCGCTTGGCCAACGAACGCGCCAGGGCCACGCGCTGACGCTGACCACCGGACAGCTGATGCGGTTTGCGCTTGGCGTACTCGCTCATCTGCACCAGCTTGAGCATCTCGGCCACGCGGGCATCGACCTCGGCCGTCGGGATCTTGTCCTGCTTGAGGCCGAAAGCGATGTTCTGCGCCACGGTCATGTGCGGGAACAAGGCGTAGGACTGGAACATCATGTTGATCGGCCGCTCGTACGGCGGCATGTCAGTGATGTCTACGCCATCGAGGAAAATGCGCCCCTCCGTGGGCCGTTCGAAACCTGCCAGCATCCGCAGCAAGGTGGATTTGCCCGAACCCGAGCCGCCGAGCAAGGCGAAGATTTCGCCTTTCTTGATTTCCAGGGACACGTCGTCCACGGCAATCGTCTCGTCGAACTTTTTGGTGACCCGGTCGATTTTGACCAACACCTGTTTAGGTGATTGGTCGCCCTCGAGGGCTTTCTTATAGGCGCCGGAGGCAACTGCCATTTACGAAACTCCCAACAGAATTTGCAGTTCGCTCAATGTGGCGAACCTGGATAGGTTGACGCTATTTGCCCGACTTGACCTTGGTCCAGCTGCGCGTCATCAAACGTTGAATGTTCGGCGGTAACTCGATGGACACGTACATCTTGTCGAGGACCGCTTGCGGCGGATAAACCGACGCGTCAGTGCGTATGGATTGTTCCATCAGTTTGTCCGACCCAGGGTTTGGGTTGGCGTAGCCCACGGCATCGCTGACCTTGGCGATTACCTCAGGCTTGAGCAAATAGTTGATGAAGGCGTGGGCTTCCTTGACGTTGGCCGCATCCTTGGGGATCGCCAGCATATCGAACCAGAGCGCGCCGCCCTCTTTTGGAATCGAGTAGGCGATGTTCATGCCTTTACCGGCTTCAGCCGCGCGGGCCTTGGCCTGGAACATGTCGCCGGAAAAACCGATCGCAACGCAGATATCGCCGTTGGCCAGGTCCGCGATGTATTTGGATGAGTGGAAGTACGTCACATAAGGCCGCACCGCCAGCAATTTAGCCTCGGCCTTTTTGTAGTCTTCGGGGTTGGTGCTATTGGCGTTCAGGCCCATGTAGTTGAGGACCGTGGGCATCATTTCATCGGCGGAGTCGAGGAACGCGACGCCGCAGCTGTGCAGCTTCTTGATGTTTTGCGGCTCGAACACCACATCCCAGGAGTCGATCTTGTCGAGCCCCAGCACAGCCTTGATCTTGTCGACGTTGTAACCGATGCCGTTGGTGCCCCACAGATACGGCACGGCATATTGGTTACCCGGATCGTTCTGCTCCAGGCGCTTGAGCAACACCGGGTCGAGGTTGGAATAGTTGCCTAGCTTAGACTTGTCGAGCTTCTGGAAAGCGCCGGCCTTGATCTGCTTGCCAAGGAAATGGTTGGACGGCACGACCACGTCGTAACCGGTACGCCCGGCCAGCAATTTGCCTTCCAGGGTTTCGTTGGAATCGAATACGTCGTAAATCGGCTTGATACCGGCGTCTTTCTGGAAGTCGGCCAGGGTGGTCTCACCAATGTAGTCCGACCAGTTATAAATATGCACCGTGCCGGTGGCCTGGGCACTGACGGCAAGCGTCAGCCCGGCGCCGACCAGCAGGGCATTGCGCAACAAAGAAAAAACAGGCAAGTGGAGGTCCTCTAAAATTAGTTGGGCCCAAGTTGCCCCGCGCTACATGACAGCCATGGCTGCCTGACAACAAAACCGGCGCGCAACTTACCCTCGAAAAACCGTTCCAGCAAACTTTATGAAGATCCTGTAGCAGCGGCCGCAGGCTGCGTTCAACTGCGAAGCAGTTGTGCTGTCGAAAAGCGGAGGTCCTTCGGACCTCAACGCAGCCTTCGGCAGCTGCTACAGGGTTTATTACTTATTTACCGGATTTGATCTTGGTCCAGCTGCGGGTCAGTTCACGCTGGGTTGCGGCTGGCAAATCAGCGATCGCATACAGCTTGGCCTGTACTTCAGGAGTCGGATAGATGCCCGGATCCGAAGTGATGTCCTTGCTCACATACTGGGTGGCTTCAGCATTACCGTTAGGGAAACGCACGGCGTTGGTGATGTCAGCCATTACTTTCGGTTGCAGCAGGTAGTTCATGAACTTGTAGGCCCCCTCGACGTTTTCCGCATCCTTGGGGATTGCGACCATGTCGTAGAAGCTGCCAGCGCCTTCTTTTGGAATGGCGTAACTGACTTTCACCTTGTCACCGGCTTCGGCAGCACGGGACTTGGCTTGCTGGACGTCACCCGAATAGCCGACGGCTACGCAGATGTTGCCGTTGGCCAGGTCCGAGATGTACTTCGAGGAGTGGAAGTAGGTGATCGAAGGACGAATCTTGAGGAACAGCTCCTCGGCTTTCTTGATGTCTTCTTTCTTCTGGCTGTCGGTTGGCAGACCCAGGTAATGCAGGGCGACCGGCAGCATTTCGGTCGGCGAATCCAGGAAGCTCACGCCGCAGCCCTTAAGCTTGGCAATGTTTTCAGGCTTGAGCAGGGTGTCCCAGGAATCGATCGTGTCGACGCCCAGTGCTGCCTTGACTTTCTCAGGGTTGTAACCGATCCCGATCGAGCCCCACATGTAAGGGAAGGCATGTTTGTTGTCCGGGTCACTGACGGAAACCGCTTTAAGCAGTGATTTGTTCAGGTTGCCGTAGTTGGACAGCTTGGACTTGTCCAGCTCCCGGTAAACACCGGCCTTGATTTGCTTGGCGAGGAAGTTGTTCGACGGTACGACAACGTCGTAACCGGACTTGCCTGCCAGCAACTTGGCTTCCAGGGTTTCGTTGCTGTCGAATACGTCGTACACCACCTTGATCCCGGACTCTTTTTCGAAGTTCGCGATGGTGTCCGGTGCGATGTAATCGGACCAGTTGTACACGTGCAGCACTTTATCGTCGGCCTGAACGGCGCCCGCCATCACGCCCATCAGGGACATGGCGAGGAGGGTCTTGCCAGTTATCTTCATACCTAATGCCTTCATGGGTAATGCTCCAGTTTTTCTTTTTAACCACGTGCTCAGCAGCCTGTTACAGGGCATCCGAACAACCGTTAGTCTGGCAAGATCCAAGGCAGGCTTTCAAGGAAAGCCCCATCCTTTGTTTGCACTGAGCGAAGTGCAGACATTGCACCTCGCTCAGAGCCTAGCACTTAGCCCTGCAACGCACTCAGGGTCAGGTCCAGGCACTTGCGCGCCTTGGTCACCAACTCGTCGATTTCAGCCGGTGTAATCACCAGTGGCGGAGCAATGATCATGGTGTCGCCGACCGCGCGCATGATCAGGCCGTTGTCGAAGCAGAACTGCCGGCAGATCATGCCGACGCCCTTGCCTTCGTAACGCTTGCGAGTGGCCTTGTCCTGAACCAGCTCGATAGCCCCCAACAGACCGACCCCACGCACTTCCCCCACCAACGGGTGATCGTTCAGTTCCCGTAGACGCTTCTGCAAATAAGGTGCCGTCTCTGCTCGCACATGCTCGACAATTTTCTCATCGCGCAGGATGCGGATGTTTTCCAGCGCCACCGCCGCGGCCACCGGGTGCCCGGAATAGGTGAAACCGTGGTTGAAATCACCACCTTCGTTGAGCACCTCGACCACATCGTCATGCACGATCAGGCCACCCATCGGGATGTAGCCGGACGTCAGACCTTTGGCGATGGTCATCATGTGGGGCTTGAGGTCGTAGAAATCGGTACCGAACCACTCACCGGTACGACCGAAACCGCAGATCACCTCGTCGGCCACGAACAGGATGTCGTACTTGGCGAGGATTTCCTTGATGCGCGGCCAGTAGCTGTCTGGCGGAATGATCACGCCGCCGGCGCCCTGGATCGGCTCGGCAATAAAGGCACCGACGTTGTCGACGCCGATTTCCAGAATCTTCTCTTCCAGCTGATTGGCCGCCCAGATACCGAACTCTTGTGGCGTCATGTCACCGCCTTCACCGAACCAATACGGTTGGGCGATGTGGACGATGCCCGGGATCGGCAAATCGCCCTGTTCGTGCATGTACGTCATGCCACCCAGGCTCGCGCCGGCCACGGTGGAGCCGTGATAGCCGTTCTTGCGACTGATGATGACTTTCTTCTTCGGCTGGCCCTTGATCGCCCAGTAGTGGCGAACCATCCGCAGCATGGTGTCGTTGCCTTCGGAACCGGAACCGGTGAAGAACACATGATTCATGCCTTCAGGCGCGATTTCAGCGATGACCTTGGCCAGCTCCAGCACCGGCGGGTGAGCGGTCTGGAAGAACAGGTTGTAATAAGGCAGTTCGCGCATTTGCTTGGCGGCGGCATCGGCCAGTTCATCGCGACCATAGCCGATCGCGACGCACCACAGACCGGCCATGCCGTCGAGGATCTTGTTGCCTTCGCTGTCCCAGAGGTAAACACCCTTGGCATTGGTGATGATCCGCGGGCCTTTCTCTTTCAGCTGCTTGAAGTCGCTGAACGGGGCCAGGTGGTGATCATTGCTCAGGGTTTGCCATGCACGGGTTTGCGGGTTGTTGCTGGTCATGCGAATTCTCCTTGGATTGCAGTGACGGCGCGACGTCAGAGGGCAATCACGCCCCTTGTCGCGCCCGGCGCATCAGACGGCGAAGAGCAGGAACTCCCGCTCCCACGAACTGATCACGCGCTTGAAGTTTTCATGCTCGGCCCGCTTGACCGCGACGTAGCCTGTGATGAATTTCTTGCTCAGATACTTTTCGATGGTCTTGCTGTTTTCCATACGATCCAGCGCGTCTTCGATGGTTAACGGCAGGCGCAGATTGCGCCGCTCGTAACCACGCCCCACCACCGGGGCACTCGGGTTATGCCCTTCGAGCATCCCGATCAGGCCGCACAACAGGCTGGCGGCGATGGCCAGGTAAGGGTTGGCGTCGGCACCCGGCAGACGGTTTTCCACCCGACGGTTCTGCGGCCCGGCATCCGGAACCCGCAGGCCCACGGTGCGGTTCTCTTCGCCCCACTCCACGTTCACCGGTGCCGAGGTATCCGGCAGGAAGCGGCGGAACGAATTGACGTTGGGCGCGAACAGCGGCAGCAACTCAGGGATGAATTTCTGCAAACCGCCGATGTGATGGAGGAACAGCTGGCTCATGGTCCCGTCTTCATTGGAGAAGACGTTTTTGCCGGTCTCGATGTCGATGATGCTCTGGTGCAAATGCATGGCACTGCCCGGCTCGCCAGTCATGGGCTTGGCCATGAAGGTCGCCGCCACGTTGTGCTTGAGTGCGGCTTCTCGCATGGTGCGTTTGAACACCAGAATCTGGTCGGCCAGGGACAGGGCATCGCCGTGACGGAAGTTGATTTCCATCTGCGCAGTGCCGTCCTCGTGGATCAACGTGTCGAGGTCCAGCTCCTGCAATTCGCACCAGTCGTAGACGTCTTCGAACAACGGGTCGAATTCGTTCGCCGCTTCAATGGAGAACGACTGGCGACCGGTTTCCGGACGACCGGAACGGCCAATCGGCGGTTGCAACGGGTAGTCCGGGTCATCGCTGCGCTTAGTGAGGTAGAACTCCATTTCCGGCGCCACGATCGGCTGCCAGCCGTGGTCGGCGTAGAGTTTCAGTACCTTCTTGAGCACGTTGCGCGGCGACAGCTCGATCGGGTTGCCCTGCTTGTCGTAGGTGTCGTGGATCACGATGGCGGTGGGTTCAATGGCCCAGGGCACCAGGAACACGGCGTTCTGGTCGGGGYGGCAGACCATGTCGATGTCGGCCGGGTCGAGCAGTTCGTAATAGATGTCGTCTTCGACATAGTCGCCGGTCAYGGTCTGTAACAGAACGCTTTCGGGCAGGCGCATGCCTTTTTCGGCGATGAACTTATTGGTCGGCGAGATCTTGCCCCGGGTGATGCCGGTCAGGTCGCCAATCATGCATTCGACTTCTGTGATCTTGTGGTCTTTCAACCAATCGGTGAGCTGGTCGAGGTTGTTACTCATAAATGCCTCTTAGGCTTGAGTTTCCTGACTTTTATAAGTCAGGCGTTGTTTGACGCATCGGCGTCGCGTTGTAATGCGCGCTTGCGGCAGGCATCGCCAAATGCCTGGAAAATCGCAAGGTAGTCAGGATTCAAGCTTACCTGCCATTCGGGATGCCATTGCACGCCTAAAGCAAAAGCTTTGCCTTCGATTACAGAGACCGCTTCGATCAGCCCATCGGGCGCCACAGCTTCCACACGAAGGCCCGGCGCCAGCCGCTCGACGCCCTGACCATGAATCGAGTTGACTTGAATGTCGCTCGCCAGGCCCAGCCCCGCAAGTACACCGCCCGGCTGGACGTGCACCGGGTGACTGGGGGCGTACTGCCCTTCGAGCGGCAGGCTGTCGTCTTCACGGTGGTCCATGAAGGGACCGGCCTCGTGGACCTTCTGATGCAGGCTGCCACCGAATGCCACATTCATTTCCTGGAAGCCGCGGCAGATACCGAGCACGGGAACGCCAGCCTCGACAGCGGCGCGGATCAGCGGGAGAGTGGTGGCATCGCGTGCAGAATCATGAGCAGTACCCGGCGCGCTGGCCGGGCCGTTGTAGTGAAACGGTTCTATATTAGAAGGAGAGCCTGTAAAAAGAATGCCGTCCAGAGCGTCCAGAATATCGGACGGCGCCAGTCGATCTGCCAGGGATGGAAGAATCAACGGCAGGCCTTTGGCAGCTGAAGCCACGGCGCGTACGTATTTGTCGCCACTGATGTGATAAGCATGCAGACCGATCTGCTTTGAGCAGGCGGTGACGCCGATTAACGGCAGGCGAGACATGAAGCACCCCGGTATTATTGCTGTTATGGGTTTGAATCGAGCTTAGCCTTGTTCATTTTTTTACACAACACCCCCGTAAAAAATACAACACGGCCCGCTCAAGCCCGCGGGAGCCAAGACGTCAGAAGACAAAAATACGCCCCAAAGTGCCTCAAAAAAGCCTTGCGAGCGCTTTTTTAGGGCAAAAAAGGCCTCGCTTGACTTCGGCATGCCGTTCGGGTTGACTGGAATCTGAAAAGATCAATGATTGATATTTTTAACAACAAAGGTGTTGCATCATGTCGGTACCCCCGCGTGCCGTTCAGCTTAACGAAGCGAACGCGTTCCTTAAGGAACATCCTGAGGTTCTGTACGTTGACCTTCTGATTGCGGATATGAATGGTGTGGTGCGCGGCAAGCGCATCGAACGCACCAGCCTCCACAAGGTTTACGAGAAAGGCATCAACCTGCCGGCCTCTCTATTTGCTCTGGATATCAATGGCTCGACGGTGGAAAGCACCGGCCTGGGCCTGGACATCGGCGATGCTGACCGAATCTGCTATCCAATCCCCGACACCCTGTGCAATGAGCCCTGGCAGAAGCGCCCGACTGCGCAACTGTTAATGACCATGCACGAACTCGAAGGTGAACCATTCTTCGCCGACCCGCGCGAAGTCCTGCGTCAAGTGGTGACCAAGTTCGATGAGATGGGCCTGACCATCTGCGCCGCGTTCGAACTGGAGTTCTACCTGATCGACCAGGAAAACGTGAACGGTCGCCCGCAACCGCCGCGCTCGCCGATCTCCGGCAAACGTCCGCACTCGACCCAGGTCTACCTGATCGACGATCTGGATGAATATGTCGACTGCCTCCAGGACATTCTGGAAGGTGCGAAAGAGCAAGGCATCCCTGCCGACGCGATCGTCAAGGAAAGCGCCCCGGCGCAGTTCGAAGTGAACCTGCACCACGTGGCCGACCCTATAAAGGCCTGCGACTACGCGGTGCTGCTCAAGCGTCTGATCAAAAACATCGCCTACGACCATGAGATGGACACCACCTTCATGGCCAAGCCATATCCAGGCCAGGCGGGTAATGGTCTGCACGTCCACATCTCGATTCTTGATAAAGATGGCAAAAACATTTTTGCCAGCGAGGATCCCGAGCAGAACGCCGCACTGCGTCACGCGATCGGCGGTGTGCTCGAGACCCTGCCGGCGCAGATGGCTTTCCTCTGCCCGAACGTCAACTCCTACCGTCGTTTCGGCGCGCAGTTCTACGTGCCGAACTCGCCGTGCTGGGGCCTGGACAACCGCACCGTGGCGATTCGCGTACCAACCGGCTCCTCCGATGCCGTGCGCATTGAACACCGTGTGGCTGGCGCCGATGCCAACCCGTACCTGCTGATGGCCTCGGTCCTGGCCGGCGTGCACCACGGCCTGGTCAACAAGATCGAGCCGGGCGCGCCCGTGGAAGGCAACAGCTACGAGCAGAACGAGCAAAGCCTGCCGAACAACCTGCGCGATGCACTGCGCGAGCTGGACGACAGCGAAGTCATGGCCAAGTACATCGATCCGAAATACATCGATATCTTCGTCGCCTGTAAAGAGAGCGAGCTGGAGGAGTTCGAACACTCCATCTCCGACCTCGAGTACAACTGGTACCTGCATACCGTGTAAACGGTTGCTGTAAATACAACGCCGCCGGCCTTACCGCCTGCGGCGTTTTTTTATGGCCGCCTGCGGCGGTTCGCGGGCAAGCCTCGCTCCTACAAGCCCATGTCGATCGGCGCCCCTGTAGGAGCGAGGCTTGCCCGCGAAAGCGTCCTGGCAGACAACAAAGAAACCTGCTCGTACAATGCCCGCTGCCCTGCAGGAGACTTCAATGACCCGACTCGCCACCCCACGCAAACCCCGCGCACGCAGCCAGGCCCGGATCGATTCGATACTCGATGCCGCCCGCACGCTGCTGGCCGCCGAGGGCGTGGCCAGTCTGTCGATCTACAGCGTCGCTGAACGCGCAGAGATCCCGCCCTCCTCCGTCTACCACTTTTTCGCCAGCGTCCCGGCCCTGCTCGAAGCCCTGACCGCCGACGTCCACGCCGCGTTCCGTGCTTGCCTGCAAGCGCCCATCGACCACCACGCCCTCAACGGCTGGCGCGATCTGTCGCGACTGGTGGAGCAACGCATGCTCGACATCTACGACGAAGACGCCGCTGCCCGCCAACTCATCCTCGCCCAGCACGGCCTGACCGAAGTCACCCAGGCTGACCGCCAGCACGACATCGAACTCGGCGACCTGATGCACAAACTGTTCGACCATCACTTCGAGCTGCCAAAGCTGCCGACAGATGTCGATGTGTTTGCCCTGGCCATGGAGCTGGGAGATCGAGTGTATGCGCGCTCGGTGCAGCAACATGGGCAGATCACACCGCGCATGGCTGAAGAAGGGATGCGGGTGTTTGATGCCTACCTCGGGCTGTATTTGCCGCCGTACCTGCCCAAGCGCGTAGCGCTTTAAAAGATCGCGGCCTTCGAATACACCACCACTACCACTGCACGCATAAAAAACCCCGAAGGGCTCACACCCTCCGGGGTTGTTGTTGGCGCACGCACTTACAACTTGGCGATCGACACCTCGGTGGATTTCACAAACGCGATCACTTCGCTGCCGACCACCAGTTCCAGCTCTTTCACCGAACGAGTGGTAATCACCGAAGTGACGATGCCGGAGGCAGTCTGCACGTCGATTTCCGAGAGGACGTCGCCGAGCACGATTTCCTTGATCGAGCCTTTGAACTGGTTACGAACGTTGATGGCTTTGATAGTCATGATGTTGATTCCTGTCGTTGGATGAGTTTTAACGTTATTGAGCCCAGCGCAATTGCGTGGGCAATGGTGAAACAGGTTCCGGTTCCGGCGGTTGGCCGGGTACCGACAGCACGCGGTTGAGCACTTCGGTTTCCAGCGCCGCCAGCCGATGGGAGCCGCGAACCCGAGGGCGCGGCAATTCCACTGCCAGGTCGAGGCCGACTTCGCCCTCTTCAATCAGAATCACCCGATCGGCAATCGCCACCGCCTCACTGACGTCGTGGGTCACCAGCAACACGGTGAAACCGTGCTTCTGCCAGAGCCGTTCAATCAGTTGCTGCATTTCAATACGGGTCAGGGCATCCAGTGCGCCCAGCGGTTCGTCGAGCAACARCAGGCGCGGTTGATGGATCAGCGCGCGGGCCAGGGCCACGCGTTGCTTCTGGCCACCGGACAGTGCCGCCGGCCATTCGTGGGCGCGGTCCGCCAGGCCGACCGACTCCAACGCTTCCAGTGCTTGCGGCCGCCAGTTGCCCTTGAGCCCGAGACCGACGTTGTCGATGACCTTCTTCCACGGCAGCAACCGCGCTTCCTGGAACATCAGCCGGGTGTCTTCCCGGGCGGCACTCAGCGGCGCGGAGCCAGCAAACAACTCGCCAGCCGTAGGTTTGTCGAGACCGGCGAGCAAGCGCAACAAGGTGCTTTTGCCACAACCGCTGCGCCCGACCACCGCCACAAACTGCCCGGCAGGAATGTGCAGGTCGATTTCACGCAGCACTTGCCGCGAACCGAAGGTCTTTTGCAGCTTGCGCACTGCCAGCGGGATTCCGCGCAGCAGGCGTGGAGGTTGTTGAGCCGTCATGCGGCACCTCCCTTGGCAACCTGATAGGCCGGATGCCAGCGCAGCCACACGCGTTCAAGTCCACGGGCCGCGAGATCAGCGAGTTTGCCGAGCACGGCATACAACAGAATCGCCAGTACCACTACGTCGGTCTGCAAGAATTCCCGGGCATTCATTGCCAGGTAGCCAATGCCGGCGTTGGCGGAGATGGTTTCGGCGACGATCAGGGTCAGCCACATGAAGCCCAGGGCAAAACGCACTCCGACCAGAATCGAAGGCAGCGCACCCGGCAGGATCACCTGACGGAACAGGCTGAAACCGGACAGGCCATAACTGCGGGACATTTCCACCAGCGCCGGATCGACGTTGCGGATGCCGTGGTACGTGTTGAGGTAGATCGGGAACAACGTGCCCAACGCCACCAGGAAAATCTTCGCCGACTCATCGATGCCGAACCACAGGATCACCAGCGGAATCAGCGCCAGGTGCGGTATGTTGCGGATCATCTGCACCGAACTGTCGAGCAGGCGTTCGCCCCACTTCGACAGGCCGGTGATAAAGCCCAGCGCCAGGCCAATGCCGCCGCCAATGGCGAACCCGAGTGCCGCGCGCCAGCCGCTGATAGCCAGGTGAGTCCAGATTTCACCGCTGCGGAACAGGCTCACACCGGCTTCGATCACCGCGATGGGCGCCGGCAGAATCCGCGTCGACAACCAGCCCGCCGACACCGACAACTGCCATACCGCCAGCAACAGAATCGGCAACACCCAGGGTGCGAGGCTGTGGATAGTTTTCTTCATGGCCACGCCTCAGCTCTGGGACGCGGCTTTGGGAAGAATGTCGTTGGCCACCATCTCGCCGAACGGGCTGACGTAACCGGCGCTTTTCGGCAGTTCCGGGCGCTCGATGTCCAGGTGCGGGAACAGCAACTCGGCCACCCGATAGGATTCTTCCAGGTGTGGATAACCGGAGAAGATGAACGTATCGATGCCCAGATCGGCGTATTCCTTCACCCTGGCGGCCACGGTCGGACCATCGCCGACCAGCGCCGTACCGGCCCCGCCGCGCACCAGACCGACACCGGCCCAGAGGTTGGGACTGACTTCCAGGTTGTCGCGACTACCGCCATGCAAAGCGGCCATGCGTTGCTGGCCGACCGAATCGAAACGCGCCAGAGAAGCCTGGGCGCGGGCAATGGTGTCATCGTCCAGATGAGAGATCAGTCGATCCGCCGCTTGCCACGCCTCGGCGTTGGTTTCGCGAACGATCACATGCAGGCGAATACCGAAACGCACGGTGCGCCCGCGCTTCGCGGCTTTGGCGCGAACCTGTGCGATTTTCTCGGCAACGGCGGCCGGTGGCTCGCCCCAGGTCAGGACCATTTCGACCTGCTCGGCCGCCAGATCCTGCGCCGCTTCCGAAGAGCCGCCGAAATACAGCGGCGGACGCGGTTGCTGGATCGGCGGATAGAGCAACTTGGCGCCCTTCACGCTGATGTGCTGACCGTCGTAATCGACGGTTTCGCCTTCCAGTACCCGGCGCCAGATGCGGGTGAATTCCACCGAGGCCTGATAGCGCTCTTCGTGACTGAGGAACAAACCGTCGCCGGCCAGTTCTTCCGGATCGCCACCGGTAACCAGGTTGAACAACGCACGACCGCCGGACAGACGATCCAGGGTCGCGGCCTGACGCGCCGCCACCGTCGGGGAAATGATCCCGGGGCGCAGGGCGACGAGGAATTTCAACCGTTGGGTCACCGGGATCAGCGAGGCGGCCACCAGCCACGAATCTTCGCAGGAGCGACCGGTGGGAATCAGCACCCCGCCGAACCCCAGGCGATCCGCCGCTTGCGCGACTTGTTGCAGGTAACCGTGGTCGATGGCGCGAGCGCCTTCGGCGGTACCAAGGTAATGGCCGTCGCCGTGGGTAGGCAGGAACCAGAAGATATTGAGGCTCATGGAGTGGTCTCCTTGGGGAATCGAATTACGGCGCTTTGGCGACGGCTGCCGGTGGCGTCCAGATCACGTCCTTGATACTCAAGGGCTTGGGAATAAGCTTGAGCTGGTAGAAGCTGTCGGCGATTTTCTGTTGGGCGGCGACCWCCTCAGGGGTCAGGAACAGCGCGCCGTAGCCCTGGCGCTTCACCGAAGTCAGGGTGATGTCCGCCGGCAGGCCGAGCAGTGGCGAAACCTGTCGGGTTACGTCCTCGGGATTGGCCCGGGACCATTCACCGACCGCGCGCACTTCTTCCACCAGGGTTTTGATCACTTCAGGATTTTTCTGCGCATAAGGCTTGGTCGCCAGATAGAACTGATGGTTGTCGACGATGCCTTTGCCATCGCGCAAGGTGCGCGCTTGCAGTTGCTGTTCGGCGGCAGCCTGGTACGGGTCCCAGATCACCCAGGCATCGACACTGCCGCGCTCGAACGCGGCGCGGGCATCGGCGGGCGGCAGGAACACGGTCTGGATGTCGGTGTATTTGAGGCCGGCGTCTTCCAGCGCACGCACCAGCAGGTAGTGCACGTTGGAGCCTTTGTTGAGCACGACTTTCTTGCCCTTGAGTTCCTGCACCGATTTGATCGGCGAGCCCTTCGGCACCAGGATCGCTTCGCTGTGGGGCGCTGGCGGTTCATAAGCGACGTAGAGCAGATCGGCGCCCGCGGCCTGAGCGAAAACCGGAGGCGTTTCGCCGGTGACGCCGAAGTCGATGGAGCCGACGTTCAGGCCTTCAAGCAGTTGCGGGCCGCCGGGGAACTCCGTCCATTGCACGTCCACACCTTGGGCGGCGAGGCGTTTTTCCAGAGTGCCTTTGGCTTTGAGCAGCACCAGGGTGCCGTATTTCTGATAGCCGATTCGCAAAGTCTCGGCTTGGGCTTGAGTAATGACGCCGAAGGACACAGCCGCAGCAAACAGAGCGACCAGACCACGACGCAAAATGACAGGGCGCATGGCGCTCTCCTTTTTGCAGTTGGGTTTTGGCTGCACCTGCTTGCCCGTTAGCGGGCCAGTAAGGTGAGTACTTCAAATTCAGATGTTGCTTGAGGGCTGGCTTAAATGCTCCAGCGAGCACTCAACAAACGTTCGTTCAACAGGTTTGGATCGAGCGGCTTGGGCCGGCGAGCCATGGCGCTGTAGAACAGCTCCAGCGATTCGTTCAGTCGTTGTGCAAGCTCGGGAGCCAACTGCGCCTGGGTGCTGCCTTCGCCGTAAGCGATCTGACTGTCTACGGCGAAAATCCCGTGGAGCATTTCCTGGGCCTTCAACGCCGACAGCACTGGCTTGAGCGCGTAATCCACCGCCAACATGTGGGCGATGCTGCCGCCGGTCGCCATTGGCAGAACCACTTTGTGGGCCAGAGCGCGCTCGGGCAGCAAATCCAGTACGGTTTTCAACGCGCCGGAGAACGAGGCTTTGTAAACCGGTGTGGCGATGAGCAGGCCGTCGGCGTTATCAATCTGTTGCAACAGATCGATCACCTTCGGGCTGTCGAAACGGGCATGCAGTAAATCTTCAGCCGGGAAGTCCCGTACCTGGTAACTCACCACTTCCACACCTTGCTCTTGCAACCAGCGTTTGGAGCGCTCCAGCAACACCCCGGAACGGGAGCGTAGGCTGGGGCTGCCACCGAGTGAGACGACCAGCATTCAGACAATTCCTTGAGCGGTGTTGGCGATTCGCAGCTTGCGATCTCGCATCGATGGAATGACCTTAACAGGTGATTTATATATCCATAAATCATATTTATTCATTTGGTTATATCTTAAATGAATATGCTGTTCGTCTTTTTCCAGACAAAAAACAGGCCGTCGAAACGGCCTGAAAATCCCCTGCTTTGTAAATCTACACAGCCCTTGTAGGAGCGAGCGGTGCGGCGATCCGACTTGCCCGCGAAGGCGTCACCCCTGACGCTAGAAAGACCGAGGCGTTCGCTTCGCGGGCAAGCATCGCTCCTACAAGGGTTCAGCGATTCGGCTGCGGCGTCAGGCGCAGGTACGGTTTCACCGCGCGATACCCCTTGGGAAAACGTCGCTGGATTTCATCTTCGTCCTTGAGTGACGGCACGATCACCACCTCATCACCGTCCTGCCAATTGGCCGGTGTGGCCACCTTGTAGTTGTCGGTGAGCTGCAGCGAATCGATTACCCGCAGAATCTCATTGAAGTTACGGCCGGTACTCGCCGGGTAAGTGATGGTCAGCCGGATCTTCTTGTTCGGATCGATCACGAACAACGAGCGCACGGTCAAAGTGTCGTTGGCATTCGGATGGATCAGGTCGTACAGGTCGGACACTTTACGGTCCGCATCGGCGAGGATCGGGAAATTGACGATGGCGTTCTGGGTTTCGTTGATGTCCTCGATCCACCCGTGATGCGAATCCACCGGGTCCACGGAAAGGGCAATGGCTTTGACGCCGCGCTGGGCGAACTCATCCTTGAGCCTGGCGGTGAAGCCCAGCTCGGTGGTGCACACCGGCGTAAAGTCTGCCGGATGGGAAAACAGCACGCCCCAGCTATCGCCCAGCCATTCGTGGAAACGGAGGGTGCCGGCGCTGGAATCCTGTTCGAAATCGGGGGCGATATCGCCAAGTCTGAGGCTCATGGTGCTGCTCCTGGTGAGTGCTTGTTGAGCTCAACTGTGCCTGCGTTCCAATTTAATTAAAAAGAATAAATATCAATTTATTTAGATCATAAAGAAATATTAAAGATCTGTTCACTGGACCTGATCCGCCATCGGGACGAACATCGATCCCAAGGTTCGAGAAGGCCTTGAGTTGTTGCAAAAAGGGAACTTCAAGGAGGGTTTACGGGGGTGAGCCCGCCTTGAAAACGCAAAAGCCCCGCCCGGCGTAATGCCGGGCGGGGCTTTTTTTCATCGGTTATGCGAGCGCTATTACAACAGCGGGATCGAGTAGCTGACGATCAGACGGTTTTCGTCCTGGTCGCGCTGACCTGGGATGTCGTTGCGCCACATGGCGTTTTTCCAGGTGAGGCCCAGGTTTTTCAACGGACCTTCTTGTACTACGTACGCCAGGGTCAGGTCGCGTTCCCACTCGGAACGGCCAGTTGCGTTGACGCTAGTCTGAGCTGCCCCCACTTTACCGGTTGTGTCGATGTTATCGCCACGCAGATAAACCATGCCCGCAGTCAGGCCTGGGACGCCGACTTTGGCAAAATCGAACGCGTAGCGAGCTTGCCAGGTACGTTCGCCAGCACGGGCAAACTTGGCGATCTGGCTGTCGGTAGTCAGGTAAGCCGACGAGCCATCACCCTGGTTCAGCCAAGGGAAGTCGCTATTACCATTGCTGACCTGGTAACCGCCGCCGAAGGTGTGACCGGCAACCGAGTACAGGAAAAGACCGCTATACAGGTTATTGTCGACTTTACCTTTGGTAATGCCGGTTCCGTAGTCACCTGTAGTGAAATAGGCAGAGTCATGGCCGTTGGCGCCATCGTTACGGCTGTTGAAGTAACGGAAGTCAGACTTCAGCACACCTGGACCAATCGACCAGTTGTGAACCAGACCCAGGAAGTGCTGCTTGTAGAAATCTTCCAGGTTGCCGTAGTAGTACTGGGCGGTCAGGTCCTTGGTGATTTTGTAGTCGCCACCGCCATAGATGAACTTGTTGCTGTCACGACCGGCAGCAGTGTGAGCGTTGGCACCAGCGATCGACAACTCTTCGTTGTTGCTGGAGTTACGCCCCTTGGCGTGCTCGATCTGACCGCCAACCAGTGTCAGGTCTTTGATTTCGTTCGAGGTGATCTGACCGCCCTGGAAGGTTTGCGGCAGCAGACGACCGTCGTTGGTCACGATCACCGGCAGTTTTGGCTGCAGGGTACCCAACTTCAATTCGGTCTGGGAAATCTTGGCTTTGGCAGTCAGGCCCAGGCTGGAGAAGTTATCAACCGCTTTGCCGTTGGACTCACTTGGGAAAACAGTGCCGCCGTAAGAAGTCGAAGTGGCGCCGTTAGTACCGCCACCGGTGTCCAGACGCACGCCCAACAGGCCGATGGCATCGATACCGAAGCCGACAGTGCCTTGTGTGTAGCCGGAAGTGAAGCGCAGATCGAAACCTTGGCCCCATTCCTCGTTCTTGCTTTGAACGCCGTTGGCCTTGACTTTGGCGGTACCCGCGTCGGAATCGCGGTTATCGGTGTTGATGTAGAAGTTACGCAGCCCCAATGTAGCCTTGCTGTCTTCGATGAAACCGGCGGCGCCTGCCTGCTGCGCCAAAACCCCTACGGCCACAGCCAGGGCCAAGGTGGACTTGTTCATTGTTTCGCTCCTCTCATTTCTAATTCTGGGTTCCTGGTCCTGGTCGAGTGCCCGGATCCAAAGATGCGCAATGAGCGCCGGGTGGTCAGCCCCCTTGTTTTTGCCGACATGACAAACCAAAAGATTWWTTGCAGTATTTTTTAATGCCATTTAGGCATATATATCCATGCCGGGACATAAGGTATCGGCTCATGAACCAATTCCTTGATCTTCAAAATCGGGGGGTGCTGAATCCGATACTCGTGTCGCTGCCAATGAGTACCTGATGGATTCATTTTATAGACTTGGGTAAAAAACAAAAAAGAATAAATAATCAACTTAAGCTATTTTTTTGGAATATAAAAAAACACACCAAAAAAAACCTCGCCAACAGGCGAGGCTTTTTTTTGAGGGTTATTACAGGAAGCTGTAGGTGTAGTTGAAGATCAGACGGGTCTGGTCTTGGTCAGCGGTGCTGGTATTACCGCTGTAAGTACCGTGACGCAGAGTCGTGCCAAACCCTTTGAGTGGGCCCGTTTGAATCACGTAGTCCACACGCGCGTCGGTCTCGTGCTCATTCAGGTCTTTACCCACGCCGTTGGTTGCCTTGATGTCTCGGCCATCGAGGTAAGCAATCGAAGCTTTCAAACCTGGCACGCCCAGTGAGGCGAAGTCATAGGAGTACTGACCGTACGTGGTGTTTTCACCGGCACGGATGAAGCTGCCCACGGTGGCGTCGGTGAACGAGTAGAAGCTGGCGCCACCGGCACCTTCTGGACGACCTTTGCTATCGATCAGGCTGCCCTGGTTCAAGAAGACAAAGCCGCCGTCATCGCTGACACGCTGATGACCAAGCAGGAACGCGCTGCCACCCAGGGTGTAGGTGAACGTCGCGCTCCAGGTCTTGTTATCGACCTCGCCTGGATTCTTGGCGTAGCCATTGTTGTTGTTGAAGCGGTAGCCGACGTCGCCGTTCTTGCCATCGGAGCTGCTGTCGAAATAACGAATATCAGTCTTGAACGACTGGTTCGGGGCGATCGGGTAGACGTGCACCAGGCCGAGGAAGTTCTGCTTGTAGTAGTCTTCCAGGTTCGCGTAGTAGTACTGCAGCGTGAGGTCTTTGGTGACTTTCCAGTCAGCACCGGCGTAACGGAACTGGTTGCTGTCATGAGTACCGCCAGCGACTGCCAGGCCAGTTCTGTTGGAGGAGGCGCGACCCGACGCGTGCTCCAGTTGACCCAAGTTGAAGGTCACATTGTCAATTTCCTTCGAGGTGATGGTGCCACCGTCAAAGGTCTGCGGCAGCACACGGCTGTCGTTCGCGATCAGGATCGGCAAGTTAGGTGCCAAAGCGCCACCCAAGTGGGCCTCGGTCTTCGAGAAGCGCGCCTTGACGTTGCCATCCAGACGACTCCACTCGTCGGCGGACCTGTCGCCGTCGCTCGGGAAGAAGGAGTTGCTGTTACCGAGCGGGTGATGTCCCCTGCCGCCATCCAGATGGATGCCGACCAGTGCCTGGGCGTCGATACCGAAACCAACGGTACCCTGGGTGAACCCGGACAGGTAATCGAACTTGAGACCCTCAGCGGCTTCTCGCTGTCTGTTAGCAGGAGTGCTCGCTCCTTCACGTACGTCAGCGTCGTAATACATCGTGCGAGAACTGACGGAAGCCTTGCTATCTTCCAGGAAACCCGCTGCGCCTGCCTGCTGCGCCAAAACCCCCACGGCCACAGCCAGGGCTAAGGTGGACTTATTCATGTTTCGCTCCTCTCGTTTTCTAATTTTTGTGTTCTTTGGTCTTGGGTCGAGAGCCCTGGATCCACAGATGCGCGATTAGCGCCAGACCGTGACTACCAAGTCAATCGTAACCATGTGTGTCTACGACCAAGGTCTAACGTCGAATATTGAGTCCCTGCCGGCGGCTCATCGAACCGGATATAACGGCATTGGCCCAAAAGCTAATTCCTAAAGGGTATTTACCAGCCTTTTTTTATTCCCATTGGCTTTGGCACATCCCGTACGCGTCAATCCCTATCGAAAAGGCGACGCCATCATGGCTAAACGCGCACTATCTAGTCAATTTGTTACAGTTTGTGTATCGCTAATATTTTCTCTTTCCACTCAGGCGACGACGCTCGCGTTCGGCTATCAAACCGGCGTCCCCCCCACCGCAGGCCTTCGAGCCGACGGCGATTCGAGAAACCATAGGCCATAAAGTCGATTGGCGTCGTTTCAATCGCGGTTCGTAAGTGGTCAGCGCCGCGCAGCAGACCGCGGTGCATTGGCGGCACGACGAAGACGATTGGAGAGATGGCGAAGTTCTTGCGGGAGCAAGGGAAGGTAGAAACGGTGCTGCCGGATTATTCGCCGTATGTCAGCGCCAAATACGTCACTGAGTGATGATCGTTCCCACGCTCTGCGTGGGAATGCCTCTTCGGACGCTCTGCGTTCGGCTCTCGATGGAACGCGGAGCGTCCCGGGTTGCATTCCCACGCGGAGCGTGGGAACGATCACAGCCACTCAGTCAGAGGGCTTTTTCGAAAATCTTCGAATTACGCTGATAGTTGTAAAGCGACGCCCGCGCCGACGGCAGGCGATCGACGCTGCTCGGCACGAAACCCCGCTCACGGAACCAGTGGGCGGTCCGGGTGGTGAGCACGAACAGGGTTTTCAGGCCCTGAGCCCGGGCGCGGGTTTCGATGCGCTCCAGCAATTCATCACCGCGACCGCCATGACGGTACTCCGGGTTCACCGCCAGGCACGCCAGCTCCCCCGCATCCGAATCGGCAATCTGATACAGCGCCGCGCAGGCGATAATCATGCCTTCACGCTCGACCACACTGAACTGCTCGATCTCACGCTCCAGCACCTCGCGGGAACGGCGTACCAGAATGCCCTGCTCTTCCAGCGGGCTGATCAAGTCCAGCAAACCGCCGACGTCCTCGATGGCCGCCTCGCGCACCACCTCGAATTGCTCCTGGGCCACCAGCGTACCGCCACCGTCACGGGTGAACAGTTCGGTCAGCAGCGCGCCGTCTTCGGCGTAGCTGACGATATGACTGCGCGCCACACCGCCCCGGCATGCCTCAGCGGCCGCATCCAGCAGCTCGGCCTGATAGTTGCTGCCCAGGCGTTGCAGGTGTGCCGGCACTTGTTGCGGACGCAACTCGCGAACCAGACGACCCTGTTCATCCAGCAGACCGAGCTCGGCGCCGAACAGCAGCAACTTGTCTGCGCCCAGGTCGATGGCCGCGCGGGTCGCGACGTCTTCGCAGGCGAGGTTGAAGATTTCGCCGGTCGGCGAGTAACCCAACGGCGACAACAGCACGATGGAGCGTTCGTCCAGCAGGCGATTGATGCCCTTGCGGTCGACCCGGCGCACTTCGCCGGTGTGGTGATAATCGACACCTTCGAGCACGCCGATCGGCCGCGCAGTGACCAGATTGCCGCTGGCCACCCGCAGGCGCGAGCCCTGCATCGGCGACGAGGCCATGTCCATGGACAACCGCGCTTCGATGGCGATGCGCAGTTGGCCGACCGCATCGATCACGCACTCCAGCGTCGCCGCATCGGTGATGCGCATGCCGTGGTGGTAGTGCGGGGTCAGGCCGCGAGCAGCGAGGCGGGTTTCAATTTGCGGACGCGAACCGTGAACCAGCACCAGTCGCACGCCCAGGCTGTGCAGCAGCACCAGGTCGTGGACGATATTGCCGAAGTTCGGGTGCTCCACACCGTCGCCGGGCAGCATGACGACGAAGGTGCAATCGCGGTGGGCGTTGATGTAAGGCGAAGCGTGACGAAGCCAATTGACGTATTCGGGCATGAACCTGGGCCTGTAATAAATAGCAGCCGAAAAAAGAGTAACGCAGTAAACGCACAGCGGGCTGATGGTTATCGTCGGAACAGGCTTGGCGACACGCGCGCTCTCCTCATAAGTACGGGTAGTGACACTGGCAATTTATACGAGCGACGCCGGCGTCAGGCAGTAATGTTCGATCAGTTGACGTAATAGATGCACGGTAGGCTGCAAACGTGACATTTCGAGGTATTCCCCCGGTTGGTGGGCGCAGGCGATATCGCCGGGGCCCAAGACCAGTGTTTCACAGCCAAGGCGCTGAAGATAAGGCGCTTCTGTGCCGAACGCCACTGCTTCGGCGCGATGGCCGGTGAGCTTTTCGGCGACCCTCACCAATTCCGAGTCCTCGGCCTGCTCGAATGGCGGCACTTCGGGGAACAATGGCGCGTAATCGATCTTCACCTGGTGCCGTGCGGCAACAGGGTTGAGCTTCTGCAAAATCGCCGCGCGCAGGGCACTGGGGTCCATGCCCGGCAGCGGACGCAAGTCAAATTCCAGCGAGCACTGGCCGCAGATGCGGTTGGGGTTATCGCCACCGTGAATGCAGCCGAAATTCATCGTCGGCTGCGGCACACTGAACTGCGGATTACGAAATTCCCGCTGCCACGCCAGACGCAAGCCGCGCAGTTCGCCGATGGCATCGTGCATGGCTTCAAGGGCGCTATGGCCCAGGCTCGGGTCCGAGGAGTGACCGCTCTGACCGAGGATGTCGATGCGCTCCATCATCACGCCTTTGTGCAGACGGATCGGTTTCAACCCCGTCGGCTCGCCAATCACCGCCGCACGACCTAGCGGCCGCCCGGCTTCGGCCAAGGCACGCGCACCGGACATCGAGCTTTCTTCATCGCAGGTCGCAAGAATCAGCAAGGGTTGCTTGAATGGTTGCTCGAGCAAGGGTTTGACGGCTTCGATGGCCAGGGCAAAAAAGCCCTTCATGTCGCAACTGCCCAGGCCCACCCAACGGCCGTCCACTTCCGTCAGTTTCAGCGGATCGGTCTGCCACAGCGCCGCGTCGTACGGCACCGTATCGCTGTGACCGGCCAGCACCAGGCCGCCGGGACCGGAACCGAAACTGGCCAGCAGGTTGAACTTGCCGGGGCTGACCTGCTGGATGTCGCAGGCAAAACCCAGCTCCCCGAGCCATGTCGCCAACAAGTCGATGACCGGCCGATTGGTTTGATCCAGATTCGGTTGGGTACAGCTGACGGACGGCGCGGCGATCAGCGCAGCGAACTGATCTTTCATGGACGGCAAAGGCATCGCTGACTCCCAACTCCCGAATTGAAGTCCATCATAGAGCCATCCGGTGACAGGAATAAACCGTCGCGGCCGTCACCAAGCGTCAACAGACCCTACAACCCTTGAGTCCTGTACACTGCACGACCTTGGCAGCCACACATTTCCCCGGCTGCGCTCCCGATCCTGGATTTTCCGGCCATGCAGAAAGAAACCGAAATCAAACTCCGCGTCAGCCGCGAAACCCTCGCCGCCCTGCGCGAGCACCCGTTACTGAAGAAACGCAACAAAAGTGGCTGGGAACGCCGTGAGTTGATGAACCAGTACTTCGACACGCCCGAGCGCGACCTGGCCCGCGCCAAGGTTGCCCTGCGCCTGCGCCGCGATGGCGAAGAAGTGATTCAGACCCTCAAGACCCGTGGCCAGAGCGTCGCCGGTCTGTCCGAACGTCACGAGTACGACTGGCACCTGCCCAAAGCCAAACTCGACGTGAAGAAGCTCGACGGCGAATGCTGGCCCGAGCAGTTGGCCGAACTGGACAAGAAAACCCTGAAAGCCATCTTCACCACCGATTTCGTGCGTGAACGCGCGGAAATCGCCTGGGGCCGTGGCAAGACCAAAGTGGTCATCGAAGCCGCGCTGGACCTGGGCCACGTGGTGGTCGGCAAGCAGAAAGAAGAAATCTGCGAGCTGGAACTGGAACTGCGCGAAGGCGAGCCGGCCGCACTGCTGGAACTGGCCGCCGAACTGGCCGCGACCCTGCCGCTGATGCCATGCGACATCAGCAAGGCCGAACGCGGTTATCGCCTGTTCGACGCCAACAGCTACTCGCTGAGCTTGCCGGCGCCGCAGATCACCGCCGAAATGCCACTGGACGATGCGTTCGCCGCCTTGTGCTGGCATTTGCTTGGCAGCAGCCAGCGCCTGGCCGAGCAATATCGCTTTAATGGCCACTGGCGCCTGCTGCAGGACTGGGTCGAAAACCTCGCTGAAATGCGCGCGCTGATCAGTAGCCTCGGTCAAGCCGCGCCGCGTCAGTCGACTCACGATCTGCGGGTCGCGCTGGATGCCTTGCTGGAAGACTGGCGCCCGCTGGTACAGGCCGGCCTGGACGACGAAGACGTGCGCAAAGCCGCGCCGGAGCAGTTCCTCGAAGAGCTGGAAGATCCGCGCTGGGGCCTGTTCTCGCTGAACACTTCGCGCTGGTTGCTGGCCCGTACCTGGGCTGCCGATCGCAACACCCGTGGCAATCGCCAGGGCGCCGCGCAACTGGGCAGCTGGCTGCCACGCCTTCTGGGCGAAGAAGCCAACTCGCTGCAACTGCAGCGTTACCAGCAACAGCCGGAAGACCTGGCCGAACAACTGCCGCGCATCGAGCGTATCCAGGCCTGGCTGCACCACGCCCGTAGCGTGCTGGACATCCCGGAAATGGATCGCCTGTACGGTGAGCTGAAACAGCTTGCCTTGCTAGCTAACGAGCCGATCACCGATGAGTCGCTGGATGCGCGTAAGCAGCAGGCGATTGCGGTGTATCAGAATCGTGCCTGGAAAATGCTATTGCGCATGTAACACCTGTGGAGAGGGAGCTTGCTCCCGTTCGGCTGCGAAGCAGTCGTAATCCGGGCATCGCGGTTTGTCTGGCATACCGCAATGGCCGGATTAGGAGCGCTTCGCACTCCAGCGGGAGCAAGCTCCCTCGCCACAAAGGCCCTCGAACATCATCAACGCAACACCGGCAAACTCGTCGTGGATTTGATTTCCGACAAAGCCACGATCGAGTTGACCTCCTGTATCCCCGGCACCATCGACAGTTTCTCGAAGAAGAAACGCTCATAAGCCTCGATGTCTGCCGTGACGATCCGCAACAAGAAATCCACCGATCCCATCAGCACATAACATTCCAGCACTTCGGGGAAACCGCGAATCGCTTCGGTGAACTCAGTGAAGTTCGAGCGCCCGTGGGCGTTGAGTTTGATCTCGGCGAAGATTTGCGTGTTGAGGCCGATTTTCTTGCGGTCAAGCAACGTCACCTGACCGCGAATGATCCCCTCCTCCTTCATCCGCTGAATCCGCCGCCAGCAGGGCGACTGCGAGAGCCCCACCTGTTCGGCGATCTGCGCGCTGGAGAGCGAAGCGTCCTCTTGCAGCAACGCGAGAATCTTGCGGTCGTAGCCATCCAGCTCGCTATGCATAGAAAAACCTGAAATTAATATGATATTGAATTGATCGATTCGATAAATCGTCAATAAGCCCAATCATAGATAAGAAATACCCCACACCGAATGTAAAAATTCCTCCAATGATTTTGGAGCCCGACCATGCCGCCCCTCGAAGCCGTGAACACCGCGCCCGCCCGCGCCGATGTCTGGAACGTCAGCAACGCCCACTGCCGCGTTCAATACCAACTACTGGCCGAGGCCGAGCCGGATCTGCTGTGCCGCGCGCTCAATCTGTTCGCCTTGCAGTTTCTGACGCCGCAGCAGGTCAACGTGCAGCGCCTGGACGATCTGCTATCGATCGACATCGTCATGGACGGCCTGAGCTGGCACCGAGCCCAGGTGATCGCGGAAAAGCTGCGTAACCTGATCAGCGTCTGCTCGGTGAATCTGCAAGCGGCCGATTCGGCGTGGCAGGAGCCGGCGCAGGCAGCGGGCTGACCCCCTCCCCTGAAAAAACCCGACACGTGTTGGTCGGGTAGTGGCCCAACGGTCTGCGGGTGCCCAGCTATCCTTTGCGAACGGTTGTTCATAAGGAGCCCGCATGTCCGTTCAACTTGCCACTCAGGACCGCTGGCTGGACCTTAACGATTTGCTGCGTGAACTGGTCGCCCAGGGCTTTGTCAGCCAGGACTCTGCCGAACACGCACTCAACGCCCGCCGCCGTCACGCCACCAATGCTCAGCAACATCCGCTGGAGTTCATCGCCAGCCAACATCTGGACGACCTCAGCCGTCCCGGTAAACACCTCGATCTGGAAAGCCTGACGCTGTGGCTGTCCCAGCAGGCCGGCCAGCCTTACTTGCGCATCGACCCACTGAAAATCAACGTCGCCGCCATTACGCCGCTGATGTCCTATGCCTTCGCCCAACGSCACAAGATTCTGGCGGTGGCCATCGACCGCGATGCCGTCACCGTGGCCAGCGCCCAGCCCTTCGTCAGCGGCTGGGAAGTCGACCTGACCCACGTATTGAAACTGCCGATCAAGCGCGTGGTGGCCAACCCGGTGGATATCCAGCGCTTCAGCGTGGAGTTTTTCCGCCTGGCTAAATCAGTCACCGGCGCCACCAACGCCGATCAGAAGACAAGCAACCTGGGCAACTTCGAACAATTGCTCAACCTCGGCGCCAGCGACCAGGAGCCGGACGCCAACGATGCGCACATCGTCAACATCGTCGATTGGCTGTTCCAATACGCGTTCCAGCAGCGGGCCAGCGATATCCACATCGAACCCCGGCGCGAGCAAGGCACGGTGCGCTTTCGCATCGACGGCGTGCTGCACAACGTCTATCAATTCCCGCCGCAGGTAACCATGGCCATCGTCAGCCGCCTGAAAAGCCTGGGGCGGATGAACGTTGCGGAAAAGCGCAAACCCCAGGACGGCCGGGTCAAGACCAAGACCCCGGACGGCGGCGAAGTCGAGCTGCGGTTGTCGACATTACCGACAGCGTTCGGCGAGAAGATGGTGATGCGGATCTTCGACCCGGAAGTGCTGCTCAAGGATTTCGACCAACTGGGTTTCTCCGCCGAGGACCTGCGCCGCTGGCAAGACATGATCCGCCAGCCCAATGGCATCATTCTGGTGACCGGGCCAACCGGTTCGGGCAAGACCACCACGCTGTACACCACCCTCAAAAAACTGGCGACGCCGGAGGTCAACCTCTGCACCATTGAAGACCCGATCGAAATGGTCGAGCCGGCGTTCAATCAGATGCAGGTCCAGCACAACATCGACCTGACCTTTGCCGCCGGCGTGCGCGCGCTGATGCGACAAGACCCGGACATCATCATGATCGGCGAGATCCGCGACCTCGAAACCGCCGAGATGGCAATTCAGGCGGCACTCACCGGGCACCTGGTGCTGTCGACGTTGCACACCAACGACGCCCCCAGCGCCATCAGCCGCCTGCTGGAACTCGGCGTGCCGCATTACCTGATCAAGGCCACGGTGCTCGGGGTCATGGCCCAGCGTCTGGTGCGTACGTTATGCCCTCACTGCAAGGCCCCCTTGACGTTGGGCGAAGACGATTGGCAAACCCTGACCCGGCCTTGGCAAGCGCCACTGCCGACCAATGCCCAGCGCGCCATCGGTTGCCTGGAATGCCGCGAAACCGGCTATCGCGGTCGCGCCGGGGTTTACGAAATCATGCAGCTGACGGATGGCATCAAAGCGCTGATCAACCCCGACACCGACTTGCTGGCGGTCCGCCGTCAGGCGTTCAAGGAAGGCATGCGCAGTTTGCGCTTGTCGGGGGCGCAGAAAGTGGCGGCGGGGTTGACCACGATTGAAGAGGTGTTGCGGGTGACACCGCAGAGTGAGCAGAAATAGGCCATGACCTCCCCGAAGTCGCATAGCAAGCCTTTTGCCCTACACTCTGGTCATCGCAACTCAACCAGGCTGGACAGGGACCGTTATGGGCATTGCACTGATTCTCTTCGTCGCGCTGGTCGTGGCTATCCTTTTCATGGGCTTCAAAGTGGTGCCCCAAGGGTTTGAATGGACGGTCGAACGCTTCGGCCGTTACACCAACACCCTCAAGCCAGGCCTGAGCATCATCATTCCGGTGATGGACCGCATCGGCCGCAAGATCAACGTGATGGAAAGCGTGCTGGACATTCCGCCCCAGGAAGTCATCACCGCCGACAACGCCACCGTGCAGATCGACGCCGTATGCTTCTTCCAGGTGGTCAATACTGCCCAGGCCGCCTACGAGGTGAACAACCTCGAACATGCCGTGCGCAATTTGCTGCAAACCAATATCCGCACCGTGCTCGGGTCCATGGAGCTGGACGCGATGCTCAGCCAGCGCGACAACATCAACGAAAAACTGCTGCGCACCGTCGACGAAGCCACTGCGCCGTGGGGCATCAAGATCACCCGGATCGAGATCAAGGACATCAGCCCTCCCGCCGACCTGATGGCCGCCATGTCCGGCCAGATGAAAGCCGAGCGGATCAAGCGCGCACAGATTCTGGAAGCCGAAGGTTTGCGCGCCTCGGCGATCCTCACCGCCGAAGGCAAGAAGCAGGCGCAGATTCTCGAAGCCGAGGGCAGTCGTCAGGCGGCGTTCCTCGAAGCCGAGGCCCGGGAACGTCAGGCCCAGGCCGAAGCCCAGGCCACCAAAGTGGTGTCCGAAGCCATCGCCGGCGGTAACGTGCAGGCGGTCAACTACTTCGTCGCACAGAAGTACATTGATGCCTTGGGCAAACTGGCCTCGGCCAACAACAGCAAAGTGATCCTGATGCCGCTCGAAGCCGGTTCGATGATTGGTGCAGTCGGCGGCATCGGCGAAATCGTCAAGGCCACCTTCGACGGCAAGAAAGGCTGAGGTCGCCGCCCATGGAACTGTTCTCGTTCTGGAGCTGGCTGGCCCTGGGTGCGCTGTTGCTGATCCTCGAGGTGTTCGGTGCCGGCGGTTATCTGCTGTGGATCGGCATGGCAGCCGCCGCCGTCGGCGTGCTGAAGTTCCTGATACCGGGTTTACCCTGGGAATGGCAGGTGCTGTTGTTTGCCGTTTTTTCGATCCTCACCGCCCTGTACTGGTGGAGACGTCAGCGCAGTGTGGTGCGGGCCAGCGATCAGCCGAACCTGAACCTGCGAGGGCAAGAGCTGATCGGCAAGGTGTTCGTGGTCACTGAAGCGATTGTCGATGGCCGTGGCAAGATCAAGGTCGCCGACGGTGTGTGGATGGCCCGAGGGCCTGATGCCGCGCCTGGCAGCCGTGTTCGGGTGATCGGACAACAAGGGGCGATTTTACTGGTGGAGCGGGCCGACTAACGTCACGGAACTCGATTGGGTTATTGGCAATCAAAGGCCGCAGTTAAAACCCAGTGGAGTCACCTTTTATGCGTCTCAAACTTGCTGTCGCTACCGTCGCCGTGTTGTCCCTTCAAGTCGGTTCGGCGATGGCTGATGACAGCTTTTTGCGTAACGTCCTTACTTCCGGTGCCACCACCGGTACGTCCTACCTGACCTCCAGGGATCACAAGCTGATCGTCGCCGCCCAGGACGACGCCGGTAGCTTTGTCGCCAGTGACGGCGCCATTCGCGGCCCCTATCTGGAAGCCGCCATGCAGAAAGTCCGCGCTGAAAACCCTGGCCTGCAAGCCACGGACATGGAACTGGCGAACGCCATCCTGGCGAAGAATGCCATCGCCTCGAAGTAAGGTTCGTTGCTGAACAAAAAATGCCGCTCCAAATGAGCGGCATTTTTTCGCCCCTGATTTGTCGGGGCGAGTGACTTCAGCGGTATTCATCCACCGGCACACACGCGCAAAACAGGTTGCGATCGCCGTAGACATTGTCCACACGGTTCACCACCGGCCAGTACTTATGGGCCTTGGTGTGTGCATCCGGCGTCACCGCCTGCTCGATGCTGTACGGCCGCTCCCAGACACCGGTGATGTCGGCCAGGGTATGCGGCGAACGCTTCAGCGGGTTGTCCTCCGCCGGCCAGTTGCCGTTCTGCACCTCGTTGATTTCCGCGCGAATGCTCAGCATCGCATCAATAAAACGGTCCAGTTCCGCCTTCGATTCACTCTCGGTCGGTTCGACCATCAACGTCCCCGGCACCGGGAATGACATGGTCGGCGCATGGAAGCCGTAGTCCATCAGGCGTTTGGCAACGTCTTCTTCGCTGATCCCGGTCAGCACCTTGAGCGGACGCAAGTCGAGGATACATTCGTGGGCCACGCGCTCGTTGCGCCCGGTGTAAAGCACCGGGAACGCCCCGGACAAATGCTGCGCCAGGTAATTCGCGGCGAGGATCGCCACCTCACTCGCATCCGCCAGTTGCGGCCCCATCATCGCGATGTACATCCAGCTGATCGGCAGAATGCTTGCACTGCCCCAAGGGGCTGCGCTTACCGCACCATTCCCCGGCAGCGGGCCATCGATCGGCACCACCGGGTGATTGGCGACAAACGGCGCCAAGTGCGCCCGGACACCAATCGGGCCCATCCCCGGCCCCCCACCGCCGTGGGGAATACAGAACGTCTTGTGCAGGTTCATGTGCGACACGTCGGCGCCGATGTCTGCCGGCCGCGCCAACCCGACTTGCGCGTTGAGGTTGGCGCCATCCATGTATACCTGACCGCCATGGCGGTGGATAACTTCACAGATCTCGCTGATGCCTTCCTCGTAAACCCCATGGGTCGAAGGATAAGTCGCCATCAGGCAGGCGAGTTTGTCCCCCGCCTCGATGGCCTTTTCTTTAAGGTCTTCCAGATCGACATTACCCGCCTCGTCGCACTCGACGATCACCACCCGCATCCCGGCCATTTGCGCCGAGGCCGGGTTGGTGCCGTGGGCCGAAGACGGGATCAGGCAGATATCCCGCGCGCCCTGATGACGGCTCTCGTGATATTTGCGGATCGCCAGCAACCCGGCGTATTCGCCCTGGGCGCCCGAGTTGGGCTGCATGCAGATCGCATCGAAACCGGTGATTGCGCAGAGCCAGCGTTCCAGTTCCTCGATCATCAAGGAATAACCCACCACCTGCTCTTTCGGCACGAACGGGTGCAGGTTGGCGAACTGCGGCCAGGTGATCGGGATCATCTCGCTGGTGGCATTGAGCTTCATGGTGCAGGATCCCAGCGGGATCATCGACTGATTGAGCGCCAGGTCTTTGTTTTCCAGCTGCTTCAAGTAACGCAGCATTTCGGTTTCGCTGTGATGGGCGTTGAACACCGGATGACGCAGATAAGGCGTACTGCGCTGCAATCCTGCAGGAATGCCGGACGCCAGGGCCTCAGCATCCAGTTCGTCGACGTTGAGCCCATGATCGGCACCGAGAAACACATCGAACAGTTTCGCCACGGTGGTTTCGTCACTGGTTTCGTCGAGGCTCAGGCCCAACCGCCCGCGACCGAGAATGCGCAAGTTGATCTGCGCCGCCTGGGCACTTTCGATGATCGCGGTCTGAGTGCCACCGACCTCCAGGGTCAGGGTGTCGAAGAACTGTTGGTTCACACGTGTAACGCCATGGCGTTCCAGACCGGCGGCGAGGATGCAGGTCAGCCGATGGACACGCTGGGCAATATTTTTGAGCCCTTCCGGGCCATGGTAGACCGCATAGAAACTGGCGATATTGGCCAGCAGCACCTGGGCGGTGCAGATATTCGAGTTGGCCTTCTCCCGGCGAATGTGTTGCTCGCGGGTTTGCAGGGCCATGCGCAGGGCGACATTGCCGCGAGCATCTTTCGACACGCCGATGATCCGCCCGGGAATCGCGCGTTTGTACTCGTCGCGGCTGGCAAAAAACGCCGCGTGCGGGCCGCCGTACCCCATGGGCACGCCGAAGCGCTGGGATGAACCGAACACCACATCGGCGCCCAACTCTCCCGGCGGAGTCAGCAACAACAGGCTGAGCAGGTCGGTGGCGACGCAGGCCAAGGCTTGCTGGGCATGCAGATGATCGATCAGCGGACGCAGGTCGCGAATTTCGCCATGGGTGTCGGGATATTGCAGCAACGCGCCGAACACTTGATGCTGCTTCAAGTTATCCACAGCGTCGATGACCAGGTCGAAACCGAACCCTTCGGCCCGGGTCTGCACCACGGAAATCGTCTGCGGGTGACAGTTTTCGTCGACGAAGAACAGATTGCTTCTGGACTTGGCGACACGCTTGGCCAGCGCCATGGCCTCGGCGGCCGCCGTGGCTTCATCCAGCAGCGAGGCGTTGGCCAGTTCCAGACCGGTCAGGTCGATGGTCAGCTGTTGGAAATTCAGCAGCGCTTCGAGCCGGCCTTGGGCAATCTCCGGTTGGTAAGGCGTGTAAGCGGTGTACCAACCGGGATTTTCCAGCACGTTGCGCAGGATGACGGCCGGCGTGAGGGTGCCGTGATACCCCATGCCGATCAGGCTGGTCCAGACCTGGTTCTGTTCGGCGTAGCCGCGCAGTTTGGCCAGTGCGGTTACCTCATCGAGGGCGGGCGGCAGGTCCAGCGGTCGGTTGAGGCGGATTCCCGGCGGCACCGTCTGCTCGATCAACTCAACGCGGCTGCCAAGGCCCAGGCTGTCGAGCATCGCCTGCTGCTCGGCGGCATCGGGCCCGAGGTGGCGGCGCAGGAAGGTATTGGGGTCGCGTAACTGGCTCAAGGACGGCAACTGGGACATGACGGGCTCTCTCATGACTGGCGCTCAGCGTCGATGCAACTCGGTCAAACCAGCATAGCAGTCGATACCGGCACGGATGGCGTGGCGCTGTCGGTCAATCCGGATCATTATGCTCGGCGCCTACAAACGTTCGCTGATCGGGTATCCACATTTATGAGCCAACTGTCTTTCCTGCCCTTCTCCAAACCCACCATCGATGAAGCCACGATTGCCGCTGTCGGCGATGTGCTGCGCTCGGGCTGGATTACCAGCGGCCCCAAGGTCCAGGCTTTTGAAGCGCAACTCTCGGAATATTTCGGCGGGCGCCCAGTGCGTACGTTCAATTCCGGCACCTGCACCATGGAGATCGCATTGCGAATTGCCGGCGTCGGACCAGGTGATGAAGTGATCACCACGCCGATTTCCTGGGTGGCCACCGCCAACGTGATTCTGGAAGTTGGCGCCACGCCGGTGTTTGCCGACATCGACCCAGTCACTCGCAATATAGACCTGGCGCAGCTTGAAGCAGCAATTACCCCGCGCACCAAAGCCATTATCCCGGTGTATCTCGCGGGACTACCCGTGGACATGACGCGCCTTTACGCGATTGCAAAAAAACACGGTTTGCGAGTGGTGGAAGACGCGGCCCAGGCATTGGGTTCGAGCTGGAACGGACAGCGCATCGGTGCGACTGGTGATTTCGTGTCCTTCAGTTTCCAGGCGAACAAGAACGTCACCTGTTCGGAGGGCGGTTGCCTGGTACTGAACAATGCCGAAGAAGCGCGGCTGGCGGAAAAGTACCGCTTGCAGGGCGTCACCCGCAGCGGTTTCGACGGGCTGGACGTTGATGTGCTGGGCGGCAAGTTCAACATGACCGATGTCGCGGCAGCCATTGGCCTGGGGCAGTTTGCCCACATCGAAGCGATCACCGCTCATCGTCGTGAGCTGGCCAAACATTACTTCGCTTGCTTCGGCGAGGACTTCGAAGCGCAGTACGGTGCTCAACTGCCCCCGGCGGATTTCGAGAACAGCAATTGGCATTTGTTCCAACTGGTGCTCCCGGAACGCCAGGATGGCAAACCGGCACGGGCTACTTTCATGGAGCAGATGCAGGCACTGGGAGTGGGTATCGGCTATCACTACCCACCGATTCACCTGCTGAGTCTTTACCGCGAACGCGGGTTCAAGGAAGGCATGTTCCCGGTCGCCGAACGGGTCGGACGACTGATCGTCTCGCTGCCGATGTTCACGGCCATGGATAAAGCGGATGTCGAGCGTTCGGTGGCCGCGGTGAAAGCCGTCTTGCGGACTTGATTCGGCCTTTGCAGGAGCTGCCGAAGACAGCTCCTGCAAAGCGGGCATTACTCGCCGATGGCGGCCTTGTAGCCCATCGGGTCGAGCAGCTTGTCCAGCTCAGAGGTATCGCTTGGCTCGAGTTTGAAGAACCAGCTGTCATAAGGCGCGCTGTTGACCAGTTCCGGGCTGTTGGCCAACTCTTCGTTGACGGCAATGACTGTGCCGGAGACCGGCGAGTAGATATCCGACGCAGCCTTGACCGACTCGACGACACCCGCAGCCTCACCGGCAGCGAACACTTTGCCGATTTCCGGCAGCTCGACGAACACCACATCACCCAAGGCTTCCTGAGCATGGTCTGAAATACCCACTTTCACGCCGCCATCATGGTCTAGACGGGCCCATTCGTGACTTTCGGCAAAACGCAGGTCGACAGGGATTTCGCTCATGTTCTGTGTCCTCAAGAAAAATGTCGGCAGTCATTGACCGCCAAAAAAGGTTAGATCAAGGTTTTGCCATGGCGTACGAAGGTCGGCTTGACCACTCGAACCGGGTACCACTTGCCACGGATTTCCACTTCAGCGCGGTCGGCGGTGGCCGCCGGCACGCGCGCCAGTGCAATCGACTTGCTAAGCGTAGGAGAGAAACTACCACTGGTGATCTCCCCTTCGCCAACATCGGCGATGCGAACCACCTGATGAGCCCGCAGAACGCCACGTTCTTCAAGGACCAGACCGACCAGTTTGTGCTGCACGCCAGCGGCCTGCTCGGCCTCCAGGGCGGTACGGCCAAGGAACTGGCGCGTGGCCGGTTCCCAGGCAATGCTCCAGGCCATGTTGGAAGCCAATGGCGAAACGTCTTGATGAATATCCTGACCGTACAGGTTCATGCCGGCTTCGACCCGCAAGGTATCGCGCGCCCCGAGGCCGATCGGGGAAATTCCTGCGCCCACCAGATCGTTGAAAAACCCCGGCGCCTGATCGGCCGGCAGCACGATTTCCAGACCGTCCTCACCGGTGTAACCGGTGCGGGCGATGAACCAGTCACCGTCGGCCTGACCTTCGAAAGGTTTGAGCTGCTGGATCAACGTAGCGCGGGACTGGGTCACCAGTTCGGCAATCTTGTGCCGGGCGTGAGGCCCTTGAATGGCCAACATCGCCAGTTCGGAGCGCTCGTTGAGCCGCACATCGAAGTCGCCGAGATGAGCCTGCATCCAGGCCAGGTCCTGATTGCGGGTGGAGGCGTTGACCACCAGCCGATATCCGTCATCGAGGCGATAGACGATCATGTCATCGACGATACCGCCGTGCTCGTTGAGCATGGCGCTGTACAAGGCACGGCCGGGGCTGTGCAGGCGCTCGACGTCGTTGGCCAGTAAGTATTGCAGCCAGGCCTTGGCCTGGGGGCCGTCGACATCGATCACGGTCATATGGGATACATCGAAAACCCCGCAATCGCGGCGCACCTGATGGTGTTCCTCGACCTGCGAGCCGTAATGCAGAGGCATATCCCAACCGCCAAAATCGACCATCTTCGCGCCGAGGGCGAGATGAAGGTCATACAGAGGCGTGCGCTGTCCCATGGGTTTCTCCTTCCGGGCGTGGCGAAGGTGCGGACAGCCGCTGTACGGGGTGAAATGCCTTGAAATAAAGGCTTTCAGCCGATTTCAGCAACCCGGTCTGAAAGACGGACCGCACCGAATGCCGCGCATTGTAGCCGCAAGGTGTAGGACTGACACCTAGCCGTTTCGATGCGCCGACCTTCTGATTAATCCGATGACCGGCAACAGCCCGACCAGAACCAGGGTCAGTGCCGGCAACGAGGCCCTCGCCCACTCGCCTTCGCTGGTCATTTCAAAGATCCGCACCGCCAGCGTGTCCCAGCCGAACGGGCGCATCAGCAGGGTCGCGGGCATTTCCTTGAGCACGTCGACGAACACCAGCAACGCAGCGCTCAACGTGCCCGGAAGCAGCAGCGGCAGATACACTTTGAAAAACAGTCGTGGCCCACTGACGCCAAGGCTACGTGCTGCTTCGGGCAAAGAAGGCCGTATACGCGCCAAGCTGCTTTCCAGCGGCCCGTAAGCCACGGCGATGAATCGCACCAGATAGGCCAGCAACAACGCCGACAGACTGCCCAGCAGCAACGGTTTGCCCGCGCCGCCAAGCCAGCCCGACAGCGGAATCACCAGTTCGCGATCCAGATAACTGAACGCCAGCATGATCGATACCGCCAATACCGAGCCCGGCAGTGCGTAGCCGAGGTTGGCCAGGCTGATGCCGGAACGGATCGCCCGGGTCGGTGCCAATCGACGGGCAAACGCCAGCAGCAGCGCGACGCTGACGGTGATCAACGCCGCCATGCCGCCCAGGTACAGGGTGTGCACGATCAGCCCGGCATACCGCTCGTCCAGATCGAAGCGCCCGCGTTGCCAGAACCACACCAGCAGTTGCAGCACGGGAATGACGAAGGCGCAGGCGAACACCAGACCACACCAGCTCATCGCCGCCAGCGCCTTGACCCCATGCAGGTGATACAACGCCTTGACCCGCGGCCGTTCGTTGCCCGCCCGGTTGGCTCCCCGAGCCCGGCGCTCGCCATATAACACCACCATCACCACTAACAGCAGCAGGCTGGCCAGTTGCGCGGMGGTGGAGAGACTGAAAAAGCCGTACCAGGTCTTGTAAATGGCGGTGGTGAACGTATCGAAGTTGAACACCGACACCGCACCGAAATCCGCCAGGGTTTCCATCAGCGCCAACGCCACCCCCGCGCCGATCGCCGGACGAGCCATGGGCAACGCCACTCGCCAGAACGCCTGCCACGGGGATTGCCCAAGGACTCGCGCCGCTTCCATCAGGCCTTTGCCCTGAGCCAGAAATGCAGTGCGCGCCAACAGGTAAACGTAGGGATAGAAAACCAGCACCAGCACCAGAATCACGCCACCGGTGGAACGCACTCGCGGCAGCCTCAGACCACTGCCGAACCATTCGCGCAACAGGGTTTGCACCGGCCCGGCGAAATCCAGCAGGCCTACGAAGACGAAGGCCAGCACGTAGGCAGGAATCGCGAACGGCAGCATCAACGCCCAGTCCAGCCACCGCCGCCCCGGGAACTCACAGAGGCTGGTGAGCCAGGCGAGGCTGACGCCCAACAGCGTCACGCCGATGCCAACGCCGACGACCAGCGTGAGGGTATTGCCCAGCAGCCGCGGCATCTGCGTACCCCACAGGTGGGACCAGATCTGCTGATCGATGGTTTGCCAGGAAAGAAGCAGGACGCTCAGGGGCAGCAGGACCAGCGCAGCGATGGCGAAGACCAGGGGATACCAGCGGCGTTGGGCGGGGTGGGCCAAGGAAAAGCTCTCGGGTAAATCAACGAAGTGTATGCAAACCGCAAAAAGATCGCAGCCTACGGGAGCTCCTACGTCGGGATGGTATTTACCCGGTAGGAGCTGCCGCAAGCTGCGATCTTTTGATCTTTAAAACAGCAGACTCAGTTCCAGCCGACCCGATCCATCATCCGAATCGCTTCAGCCTGACGCTTGCCGGCGATTTCCACTGGCAAGGTATCGGCCACGAACTTGCCCCAGCTCGCGACTTCAGCCGAAGGCTGAACGGCAGGGTTGGCCGGGAACTCCTGGTTCACGTCAGCGAAAATCTTCTGCGCTTCAGGCGTGGTCATCCACTCCACCAGCGCCTTGGCGGCTTCCGGGTGCGGTGCATGTTTGGTCAGGCCGATACCCGACAGGTTGACGTGCACGCCACGGTCGCCCTGATTCGGCCAGAACAGTTTCACCGGCAGGTCCGGCTTCTGCTTGTGCAGACGGCCATAGTAGTAAGTGTTGACGATGCCGACGTCGCACTGACCGGCATTGATCGCTTCCAGCACGGCGATGTCGTCGGAGAACACGTCGGTGGACAGGTTGTTGACCCAGCCTTTGAGGATCTTCTCGGTTTTCTCGGCGCCATGGACTTCGATCATGGTGGCGGTCAGGGACTGGTTGTAGACCTTCTTCGCCGTGCGCAGGCACAGGCGGCCTTCCCACTGTTTATCGGCCAGCGCCTCGTAGGTGGTCAGCTCACCGKGTTTCACCCGGTCGGTGGAGTAGGCGATGGTCCGCGCCCGCAGGCTCAAGCCAGTCCAGGCATGGGAGGATGCGCGGTATTGCAGCGGAATGTTGGCGTCGATCACCTTGGAGGTGAACGGCTGGAGGATGCCCATCTGCTYGGCCTGCCAGAGGTTGCCGGCATCGACGGTCAGCAGCAGGTCGGCAGTGGCGTTTTCGCCCTCGGCCTTGATCCGCTGCATCAGCGGCGCTTCCTTGTCGGTGATGAACTTCACCTGTACGCCGGTTTTCTGGGTGTAGGCATCGAAGACCGGTTTGATCAGCTCATCGATACGCGAGGAGTAAACCACCACCTCGTCGGCAGCCTGGGCGGCGGTGCTGCCTATCAGGGTCAGGGCCAGTGCGGTCAGTAGACGCTTGGGTGCCAACATGGAAGCGGTCTCTCGAAATGGGGAAGTGAGGCCAAATGATAAGGACTCACATTTCGCTTCTCAATCGAACACTGGGTGGAGGAGTTACCAGATGTTGCACAATCGAATGAATGACAATGTGGCGAGGGGGCTTCAGGCCTTGGCCAACGCCGGCAGATCCCCGATCAACCCAAGCGCTTCGCGCACGAACAACGCCTTGGCCTCGGGCATCTGGTCGACCATCTTCAACCCGGTATTGCGCAACCAGCGCACCGGCAACGGATCGGCCTGGAACAGCCGTTCGAACCCTTCCATCGCCGCCATCAACGCCAGGTTGTGGGGCATGCGCCGACGCTCATAGCGACTGAGCACTTTCACATCCGCCAACCGCTCACCGCGCGCGGCCGCTTGCAGCAGTACTTCGGCCAGCACTGCGGCATCGAGGAAACCGAGGTTCACGCCCTGTCCGGCCAGCGGATGGATGGTGTGGGCCGCGTCGCCGATCAGCGCCAGACCTTCTGCCACGTAACGCTTGGCATGACGCTGACGCAGCGGCACGCAAAGACGCGGGTCGGCGCTGAGCACCGTGCCGAGGCAGCCTTCAAAGGCCCGCTCCAGATCCTTGCAGAAGCTTTCGTCGTCCAGCGCCATCAGGCGTTCGGCTTCGCTCGGCGTGGTCGACCAGACAATCGAGCACCAATCCTGCTGACCGTCCCGTTCCAGCGGCAGAAACGCCAGCGGGCCGTTGTCGGTGAAACGCTGCCACGCGGTCATTTGATGCGGTTTGGAACAGCGCACACTGGTGACGATCGCGTGGTGCATGTAATCCCATTCGCGGGTCGCAATGCCGGTCAGGCGCCGCACCGCCGAGTTGGCGCCATCCGCCGCGATCACCAACGGTGCCCGCAAGGTGCGGCCATCGGCCAGGGTCAGCAGCCAATCGTCACCGGAACGGCGCATCTGCTCTAGACGTGCGTTGGCCAGCATCCCGAGGTCGCAGTCGTGCAGCCGGTCGAGCAAGGCGTCCTGAACCACACGGTTCTCGACGATATGCCCGAGTACGTCGGCATGTACGCTGGTCGCCGAGAAATGGATCTTCCCGGTGCCGCTGCCATCCCAGACGTGCATGTCGGTGTAAGGACTGCTGCGCCGGTTGGCGATGCCGTCCCACACGCCCAGGCGTTCGAGTATTCGTTGGCTGGCCGCCGACAGGGCGCTCACCCGTGGTTCGAACGGCGCCTGACCATCGAAGGGTTTGACGCTCAGGGGGCTGCCATCCAGCAGCAAGACTTCGAGCCCACTGTTTTGTAACGCCAGCGCCAAGGCGCTGCCGACCATTCCGGCCCCGACAATCAGCAGATCTGCGCGCATTTCCATGCTTTAGGCCTGTCTCTCTTGCGGCTTGAGCCGCAGGTAAAGGGTTCTCTCGACGCGCGTCACCGAAGTGCTCGCGTCGTCATGAATATTGATGTGCAGGTGCGCCCGCTTAAACATCGGGACGTGTACCCAGGCCCATGGCCTGCCGGGCGAACCAGCGCTTGGCCGGCGGCAGCAGATCGAGACCGAGCAGGCCGATGTTGCGCCCCAGGGAAACCAGCGGCTGGGTGCTGCCAAACAACCGGGTGACCTGATCGGAGAAGCCCACGGTCAGGTTCTGGTCCAGACGCTGACGCTCGCGATAAGCCTGCAACGTGGTGAAATCGCCGAGCGCGGTCTCGCTGCTCAGCAAGGTGTCGGCCAAGGCCTGGGCATCGCGCAGGGACAGGTTGAAGCCTTGTCCGGCAATCGGGTGCAGGCTGTGCGCGGCGTTGCCGAGGATCGCCAGATGTGGGCGGACTTGCTCCTCGGCTTCGATCAGCGACAGCGGATATAAATTGCGGGCGCCGACCTGTTTCAGCGTGCCGAGGCGATAACCGAACACGCCCTGCAACTCGTTGAGAAAGCTGCGGTCATCAAGGGCCGCCAACCGTTGCGCGTCCATGCCCAGACGGGTCCAGACCAGGGCGCAGCGGTTTTCCGGCAGCGGCAACAAAGCCATTGGGCCGTCGTCAGTGAAGCGTTCGAAGGCCATGCCGTTGTGCGCTTCGCTCGGAGTGATGTTGGCGATCAGCGCGCTCTGGTTGTACGGGCGCTTCTTGATGCCGATCCCCAGCTGTTCACGCAGGCCCGAACGGCCGCCATCGGCCAACACCGCGAGGTCGCATTCCACCAGGGTTTCATCGTTGAGCGTCAGGCGATAGCCGTCGGTCAGCGGCTCCATGGCGGTGACTTCCGCCGGGCAACGCCAACTGATCACGTCCTTGTCCAGGCTGTGCCAGAGGCATTGGCCGAGCCAGGCGTTTTCCACCACATAACCCAGTGCTGGAACGCCCTCTTCCATCGCCGACAACCGCGCCGTGGAAAAACGCCCACGGTCGGAGACATGAATCTGCTTGATCGGCTCGGCGCGGCGGGAAATTTCCTGCCACACGCCCAGCCGTTGATAAATCTGCCGGGCGCCGAACGACAACGCTGAAGAGCGAGCGTCATAGCTCGGTTGGTACGTATCGCCGGGGGCAAAGGGTTCGATCAGCACGATCTTCCAGCCACGGGCCTTGGCCCCGGCCTGTAACGCCAACGCAAGGCTGGCGCCAACCAGGCCGCCGCCGATGATTGCCAGATTGACTCGACTCATGCCGCTTGTGTCCGTGCGGCGGCCATCAGGGCCTCGATTTCGGCGACCGTTTTCGGCACGCCGTTCGTCAGGATTTCACAACCGGTTTTGGTGACCACCACGTCGTCCTCAATGCGCACGCCAATGCCGCGCCATTTCTTCGCCACGTTCTGGTTGTCCGGGGCAATGTAGATGCCCGGCTCGACCGTCAGCGCCATGCCGACTTCCAGCACGCGCCATTCGCCGCCGACCTTGTACTCGCCGACATCATGCACATCCATGCCCAGCCAGTGGCCGGCGCGGTGCATGTAAAACGCCTTGTAGGCTTCGCTGGCGATCAGTTCATCGACCTCGCCCTGCAACAGGCCCAACTTCACAAGGCCCGCGGTAATGACGCGAACCGTGGCTTCATGCGCCTGATTCCAGTGTTTGTTCGGTGCGATTTCGGCAAACGCCGCTTCCTGGGAAGCCAGCACCAGCTCGTAGATCGCCTTCTGTTCCGGTGAATACTTGCCGTTGACCGGCCAGGTGCGGGTGATGTCGCTGGCATAGCAGTCGATCTCGCAACCGGCGTCGATCAGCACCAGATCGCCATCTTTGAGCACCGCGTCATTCTGCTGGTAATGCAGGATGCAGCTGTTGCGCCCGGCGGCGACGATCGAGCCATAGGCCGGCATCTTCGCCCCGCCCTTGCGGAACTCGTAATCGAGCTCGGCTTCGAGGCTGAACTCATGCAAACCGGCACGGCTGGCCTGCATCGCCCGGATATGCGCCTGGGCGGAAATCCGCGCGGCTTCGCGCATCACCTTCACTTCTGCCGCCGATTTATACAGGCGCATGTCGTGCAGCAGATGATCCAGGGCAACGAATTCGTTCGGCGGCTGGGCACCGAGATTCGCCTTGGAGCGGATCACGTTGATCCAGTCCATCAGATGTCGATCGAATTCCGGATTGCTGCCCATGGCCGAATACACCCGGTCGCGGCCTTCGATCAGGCCCGGCAGGATGTCGTCGATGTCGGTAATGGGGAAAGCGTCGTCGGCGCCGAAGTCGCGGATCGCGCCTTCCTGGCCGGCGCGCAGGCCGTCCCACAGCTCACGCTCGGCATTGCGTTCACGGCAGAACAGGATGTACTCGCCATGTTCGCGACCGGGAATCAAAACGATAACGGCCTGAGGCTCGGGAAAGCCGCTGAGGTACTGGAAGTCGCTGTCCTGACGGTAAACGTGCTCGACGTCACGGTTGCGAATGGCAACCGCGGCGGCGGGCAGGATGGCGATGCTGTTGGGTTCCATCTGCGCCATCAGGGCCTTGCGGCGACGGCTGTATTCCGATTTCGGGATATGAATCATGGGCAGATGGCTTTTCCTGGCTCGCGATTAATGCAACGACGGTTTGGCGGCTGCTTCGTCGGTTTTCTTGGTTTCAGTGAACAGCAGCAACGGTGCGACGCGCAGGTACTCCATGACTTCCATGTAGTCGCTTTCGCCGTCGTCGGACTCTTCCAGGGCGTCTTGCACCTGAGAAATGGCGGCCAGATCCTGCAGCACTTCAGTCGCTTCAGCGCTGAGGGCATATTCGCGACGGGTCAGGCCGAAGCCAGTGAGAAAGCCCTGGCACCACTGGCCCAGCGCGGCTGCGCGCTCGGTGAGCGGCGCGTCGTCGCTCGGCAGCAGCAGAACAACGGTCATGTCGTCGCTGGTAAGCTCGCCCTTGACCATCTCTTGCAGGCCGATCAAGGCGTTGCGAACGTTGTCTTGCGGCTCGCCTTCGAGCAGCTCGGCGGCGTCTGCCAGCCAGCTGTCGGCATCGAAACCGGCACCGGCGCAGCTACGGCCGAGCAGCAGGCCGTGCAACTCGGCAGGCGAGACGGGATGGCCGCTGGTACTCAGCAGGGTGGCGAAGGCTTGGTACGGAGAATTCTGAATGGGCATGGGTAGCTAGGCGCCAGACGGCGCTATGTCTAGAATGAAGGCCTTGTATCCTACATCGACAGACTCGCCAAGACTATTAAAGGCTGTCCGCCAGCTACCTCCCATCAGACGAACACGTGGACACAATGGAAGACACCGACCTGCAAGCGCTGATGGCCAGACTCGAGCTGCTGATTACCCGAGTCGAGCAACTAAAGAGTCAAAACGCACTCTTACTAGCTCAAGAAAAGACCTGGCGCGAGGAACGCGCGCACCTCATTGAAAAAAATGAAATCGCCCGGCGTAAGGTCGAATCGATGATTTCGCGCCTCAAGGCCCTGGAGCAAGACTCATGAGTTCAAGCAATAGCGTTACCGTGCAGATCCTCGACAAAGAATATTCGATCATCTGCCCCCAGGAAGAGCGCAGCAACTTGATCAGCGCCGCCCGCTACCTGGACGGCAAGATGCGCGAAATCCGTAGCAGCGGCAAAGTCATCGGCGCCGACCGCATTGCCGTGATGGCTGCGCTGAACATCACGCACGACCTTCTGCACAAGGAAGAACGTCCGGATGTGCAGGCCAGCGGTTCGACCCGCGAACAGGTTCGCGACCTGCTGGACCGCGTCGACCTGGCGCTGTCGACCGATCCGGATGTCACCAAGGGCTGATTCGCCAGGCCGCTTGAGTTATACTCGCATCACTCCCTGGGGTGCTTGCCAGTTGACCACGTCCCTGAGCCGATTCGCACTACCCTGGAGGTTGCACGTTGGGCTGGTGTGCATGTCCGCTAGACGGAAAGCCTTAAAGCCTACTGCATCTTCCACCTTGAACTTTCGGGTTCAAGGGCTAAGTCAGCAGCGGTTCATCCGGGGAGCCTGATTTCAATCCGATGCCGGTTTTCATACCGGCATCGGCATGTTTACGGG
>NZ_JBFTML010000021.1:0-76105 GCF_056396925.1 Pseudomonas sp. 05N433
TAGCGACAGTTATTCACAGGGCTTAATCCACAGAAAAGGGCTGACCGAGCAAATCCCGGGCACGGAAAATCTGCCCGAACAGAAAAATCTGCTCGGGAGCGGAGGGCTATTTCAGAAGAAGAGGGGCAGACAGGCCAGAACGGCCTGTCTGTGGGTAACGCAGAAGGACTATTTACCGATGCAGAAGCTGGAAAAGATCCTGCCCAGCAGATCATCGGAGCTGAATGCCCCGGTGATCTCGCCCAAAGACTGCTGGGCTTGCCGCAAATCTTCGGCCAGCAGTTCACCGGCACCCGCTAACGTCAGCTGTGCGCGGCCGTGTTCGAGGGACGCACTCGCATGGCGCAGTGCCTCCAGGTGACGCCTGCGAGCACTGAAGCTGCTTTCAGAGGTCTGCTCGTAACCCATGCAGGCCTTGAGATGCTCGCGCAACAACTCCAGGCCTTCGCCGGCGGACCTGGCACTGAGGCTGATCGTGACGTGGCCATCGTTACTGACTTCCAGGGCAATTGCTTCGCCCGTCAGGTCTGCCTTGTTACGAATCAGCGTCACTTTTGCCGGATCCGGGCGGGTTTCGAGGAATTCAGGCCACAAGGCAAATGGATCAATGGCCTCGGGAGCCGTGGCATCGACCACCAGCAATACCCGATCCGCCTCGCCGATGGCTTTCAATGCCCGTTCGACGCCGATTTTCTCGACCTGATCGTCGGTATCCCGCAGCCCGGCAGTGTCGACCACATGCAACGGCATGCCATCGATGTGGATATGTTCGCGAAGAATGTCCCGGGTCGTGCCGGCAATCTCGGTCACGATCGCGGCTTCACGTCCGGCCAGGGCATTCAGAAGGCTGGACTTGCCGGCATTCGGCCGACCGGCGATGACTACCGTCATGCCGTCACGCAGCAAGGCCCCCTGCCCGGCTTCCCGAAGCACTGTGGATAATTCGTCGCGCACTTTGTCCAGCATGCTCAGCACGTGGCCATCGGCGAGGAAGTCGATTTCTTCTTCGGGGAAGTCGATAGCCGCTTCGACGTAAATGCGCAGGCCTATCAATTGCTCGGTTAGGTTATGCACACGCTGGGAAAACGCCCCTTGCAACGAACGCAGGGCATTTCGTGCTGCCTGTGCAGAACTCGCCTCGATCAGGTCGGCAATGGCTTCGGCCTGAGCCAGATCAAGCTTGTCATTGAGGAAGGCGCGCTCGCTGAATTCACCCGGTCGGGCCAGACGGCAGCCCAGTTCAAGGCAGCGTTTGAGCAACATATCCAGGACGATTGGTCCGCCGTGGCCCTGCAGCTCCAGCACATCTTCGCCGGTGAACGAATTCGGTCCCGGGAAATACAGTGCGATGCCTTCGTCCAGCACCTCTTCGTTTTCACTGAGGAACGGGCCGTAATGGGCGAACCGCGGTTTCAGCTCGCGGCCGCTGATGGCTTTGGCCGCCACACTCGCCAGCGGCCCGGAAATACGGACGATGCCCACACCGCCGCGACCTTGAGCGGTGGCAACGGCAGCGATGGTTTCACGAGGAACGCTCATAAACCGGTATCCAGACAAAAGTGACAGATAGCAAAACGCCCCACTAGGGGGCGTTTTGAGTGGTTATCCACAGTGTAAATCAGGCAGCTGCTTTGGTAGCCGCTTCGATCTTACGAGTGATGTACCACTGTTGGGCGATCGACAGGCAGTTGTTCACTACCCAGTACAGTACCAGACCGGCCGGGAACCACAGGAAGAAGAAGGTGAAGATGATTGGCATCAGCTTCATCACCTTGGCCTGCATTGGATCCGGAGGCGTCGGGTTCAACTGCTGCTGGATGAACATGGTTGCGCCCATGATGATCGGCAGAATGAAGAACGGATCCTTGATCGACAGGTCAGTAATCCACAGCATGAATGGCGCCTGGCGCATTTCCACGCTTTCCAGCAGAACCCAGTACAGCGAAAGGAAAACCGGCATCTGCACCAGGATTGGCAAGCAGCCACCCAGTGGATTGATCTTCTCTTTCTTGTACAGCTCCATCATGGCTTGCGACATTTTCTGCCGGTCTTCGCCATGTTGCTCTTTCAGCGCGGCCAGTTTCGGTGCCACTGCACGCATGCGCGCCATGGATTTGTAGCTGGCGGCCGACAACGGGAAGAAAATCCCCTTGATCAGCATGGTCAGGAAGATGATCGAGAAGCCCCAGTTACCAACCAGTGCGTGGATATGTTGCAGCAACCAGAAGATTGGCTGGGCAATGAACCACAGAATGCCGTAGTCGACGGTCAGTTCCAGACCTGGGGATAACTGTTTCAGCACAGCCTGGCTTTTTGGACCTGCGTACAGAACGGCGCTGGTTTCAACTTTGGCACCTGGCGCAGCAGTCAGCGAAGGACCGGTGTAGCCGATGATGTAGTTGCCTTTGCTGTCTTTACGGGTCTGGACGACGTTGTTTTCGCCCTTGGCCGGAATCCATGCGGTCACGAAATAGTGCTGCAACCAGGCAACCCAGCCACCGCTGACGGTTTCTTTCAGCTGAGCCTTGTCCATGTCCTTCATCGACACTTTCTTGTACGGCTCGTTACTTGTCCACAGGGCGGCGCCCAGGTAAGTCGCGGTGCCGGTGGCAGTGCTGGAAGAAGGATCGGAACTGGCGTCACGCTTCAGTTGCGCGAACATTGCACCGGACCAGGGCTGAGCGCTCTGGTTGTCGATCAGGTAGGAAACGGTTACGTCATACAGGCCACGTTTCAGGGTGAAACGCTTGATGTAGTTGACGCCGTCCTTGCTGAACTTCAGGTCCACGACCAATTGGTCCTGACCGTCAGCCAGTTGATAAATCTTCTTCTCGGAGGAGTAAACCGGACGACCGGCAGGACTTGCGTCCGGACCGTTGGTGCCGATCAGGCCGCTCTGAGCCAGATAAGTCCGCTCGTTGCCGTTATCGAACAACTGGAATGGAATTTCCGGATGGTCCTGGCGACGTGGATACAGCGGCAGCGTCAACTGGGCAACATCGCCACCTTGTGGATCGATGGCCAGGTTGAGCACATCCGTTTTGATCTGGATGAGGTCTTTGCTTGCAGCCACTGGCGTTTCAGCAGGTGCAGTTGCACTGGTATCGCTTGCAGCGCGCGGGATGTCGTCACTGGCGGAAGCATTATTGCCAGTCGCCGTATCCGGTAGACCCGGTGCGGTAGTACTGGAAGCAACATTCTGAGTCGGCAGGGCAGCCTGGCCATAGTCCTGGTTCCATTTAAGAACCATAACGTAGGACACGATTGCCAGGGCGACGATCAGGATCGTGCGTTTGATATCCATGATTACTCGGCCATCGAAGAAGAACGGGAGGTAGGGATAGGTGGAACCGGGTCATAACCACCGGGATTCCACGGATGACAGCGACCTAAACGACGAAAGGTCAGCCAGCCACCGCGCAGAAGGCCATGATTTTCTATGGCTTCTAACGCGTAGCAGGAACAACTGGGGTAGAAACGACAGTGATTGGCCATCAGGGGACTAATGGCATAGCGATAAAACTGGATCGGAACGAGTGCCAGTTTACGCATCGGGACTGTCTACCCCTACAGTTTCGGCTTTGACTGCTGGTACCGGCTTGCTGCGTGCCAGACGTTTCCAGAGTTTGCCGAAATGCTGAATCAATTCGGGGTTTTCTACGTCACCCAAACCTTTGCGCGCGACGATAACAATGTCCCAACCGACCAGTGAATCCTGGTTCAGGCGAAACGATTCGCGCATCAGACGTTTGAGGCGATTGCGCTCGACGGAGAGCTTTACGCTCTTTTTCCCGATAACCAGCCCGAGACGGGGGTGATCAAGATCGTTATTGCGCGCAAGGAGCAGGAGATTTTTCCCCGGAACCTTGCCGGTAGGGGAGTCAAAGACTGCCTTGAAATGCCGGGGAGTAAGCAGACGCTTATCCCGACTGAAGTCCTGACTCACCTCCAGTGCCGGATTATCAAACTGCCAGACGCGCACGACCTTTGGCGCGACGACGCGACAGGACGGCACGACCGTTCTTGGTAGCCATGCGAGCACGGAAACCGTGGGTACGAGCGCGTTTGATAGTGCTTGGTTGGAAAGTACGTTTCATTGTCGTGTTACCTGGTTCGTCCACAACGGGCCGGAATGGCCCCCGTTTTAAGAGACCGGGGATTCTAGAGAAAGCAAGCCTCTAGGTCAATTTCCAACCAACGTTTCCTTATAAATAGATCTCCAGAGGATTTGCTCGTCCGCAGGTCGTTCGCTAGATATAGAAATAAAGAAGGGAATTATTTAAAGCTTTTCTGTAAAGCTTGTAAAAGCTAGGCACGCGATCATCTGTGGATAACTGCCTTAAGCCCTTAAAAACCGTGATGTACAGAGAATGACAACTACAGTGGAAAACGGTGATCAGCCTGTGCTGCGCTATCGGATAAGCTGTGTGTGGAAAGGTCAGTTATCCACAGGCAGGTTATCCACCGAGTTTCGCCCCCACTTGTCCAGTGCCCTCATGGGCGGTTATCCACAGAGCTTATGCACATACCGTTGGTCTTCTTTTTGAGAGTTAACGCGTTGATAATTCATGCCCTGTGCGCAACCTGCATGTGGATAAGTGGGCGTCTGGCCGCTACAATGACCGCTTGTTTTTGCCTCACCGGCTTTCAACTTAGGGGATATCCGTGTCAGTGGAACTTTGGCAGCAGTGCGTGGAGCTTTTGCGCGATGAGCTGCCTGCCCAACAATTCAACACTTGGATCCGCCCGCTACAGGTCGAAGCCGAAGGCGACGAGTTGCGTGTCTACGCACCGAATCGTTTTGTTCTCGACTGGGTCAACGAAAAGTACCTGGGCCGCGTCCTTGAACTGCTGGATGAGCACGGCAATGGCATGGCGCCGGCGCTTTCCTTATTAATAGGCAGCAAACGCAGTTCGGCACCGCGTGCGGCACCCAATGCCCCGTTGGCCGCTGCGGCGTCCCAGGCTCAGGCGGCGGCCGCACCGGTCAGCGCTCCAGCCCCTGCTCCGGCGGCGGCACCGACCAAGCGTTCGACGCAAAAAGTTGCCGAGGTCAGTGAAGAGCCGTCCCGCGACAGCTTCGACCCTATGGCCGGCGCCAGTTCGCAACAGGCCCCGGTTCGTTCCGAGCAGCGCACGGTGCAGGTCGAAGGTGCGCTCAAGCACACCAGCTACCTGAACCGCACTTTCACCTTCGAGAACTTCGTCGAAGGTAAGTCCAACCAACTGGCACGGGCTGCGGCCTGGCAGGTGGCGGACAACCCCAAGCACGGTTACAACCCGCTCTTCCTTTATGGTGGCGTCGGTTTGGGTAAAACCCACTTGATGCACGCTGTGGGTAACCACCTATTAAAGAAGAACCCGAATGCCAAGGTCGTGTACCTGCATTCGGAGCGTTTCGTGGCCGACATGGTCAAGGCGCTGCAGTTGAACGCGATCAACGAGTTCAAGCGCTTCTACCGTTCGGTGGATGCGYTGCTGATCGATGACATTCAGTTCTTYGCTMRYAARGARCGWTCGCAGGAAGAGTTYTTCCACACCTTCAACGCCCTGCTCGAAGGTGGCCAGCAGGTCATTCTCACCAGTGACCGCTATCCGAAAGAAATTGAAGGCCTTGAAGAACGCCTTAAATCCCGCTTTGGCTGGGGCCTGACGGTTGCCGTCGAGCCGCCGGAGCTGGAAACCCGTGTAGCGATCCTGATGAAAAAGGCCGACCAGGCCAAAGTCGATCTGCCACACGACGCGGCATTCTTCATCGCCCAGCGTATTCGCTCCAACGTCCGTGAGCTGGAAGGCGCGCTCAAACGCGTGATCGCCCACTCGCACTTTATGGGTCGCGACATCACCATCGAGTTGATTCGCGAATCCCTGAAAGACTTGTTGGCGTTGCAAGATAAACTGGTCTCTGTGGATAACATTCAGCGCACCGTCGCTGAGTATTACAAGATCAAGATCTCCGACCTGCTGTCCAAGCGTCGTTCACGCTCGGTAGCACGTCCGCGTCAGGTCGCTATGGCGTTGTCCAAGGAATTGACCAACCACAGCCTGCCGGAAATCGGCGATGTGTTTGGCGGCCGCGACCACACGACTGTTTTGCACGCCTGCCGCAAGATCAACGAGCTTAAGGAATCCGACGCGGACATCCGCGAGGACTACAAGAACCTGCTGCGTACACTGACCACTTGATGAACACCAGCGCAGCTTATTAAGGCAAGGGACTAGACCATGCATTTCACCATTCAACGCGAAGCCCTGTTGAAACCCCTGCAACTGGTCGCAGGCGTCGTCGAGCGCCGACAGACCTTGCCGGTGCTTTCCAACGTGCTGCTGGTTGTCGAAGGCCAGCAACTGTCGCTGACCGGTACCGACCTGGAAGTCGAGCTGGTCGGTCGTGTGCAACTCGAAGAGCCTGCAGACCCGGGTTCCATCACTGTGCCTGCGCGCAAGCTGATGGACATCTGCAAGAGCCTGCCAAACGACGCGCTGATCGACATCAAGGTCGATGAGCAGAAGCTCGTGGTGAAGGCCGGCCGTAGCCGCTTCACCCTGTCGACCCYGCCGGCCAACGACTTCCCGACGGTGGAAGAAGGCCCGGGTTCGCTGACCTGCAGCCTTGAGCAAAGCAAACTGCGTCGCCTGATCGAACGCACCAGCTTCGCCATGGCGCAGCAGGACGTGCGTTATTACCTCAACGGCATGCTGCTGGAAGTCTCGGCCGGGATCATCCGCGCTGTGGCGACCGACGGTCACCGTCTGGCCATGTGCTCGATGCAGGCCGATATCGGTCAGCCGGATCGTCATCAGGTCATCGTGCCACGCAAAGGTATCCTGGAACTGGCACGTCTGCTGACCGAACCGGACGGCAACGTCAGCATCGTGCTGGGCCAGCACCACATCCGTGCTACCACCGGCGAGTTCACCTTCACCTCGAAACTGGTCGACGGTAAATTCCCTGACTACGAGCGTGTTCTGCCTAAAGGTGGCGACAAGCTGGTACTCGGCGATCGCCAGGCCCTGCGTGAAGCGTTCAGCCGTACCGCGATTCTGTCCAACGAGAAGTACCGCGGCATCCGTCTGCAGCTGGCCAACGGTCAGCTGAAGATCCAGGCGAACAACCCGGAGCAAGAGGAAGCGGAAGAAGAAGTGGGCGTTGAGTACAACGGCGGCTCTCTGGAAATCGGCTTCAACGTGAGCTATCTGCTCGACGTATTGGGCGTGATGACCACCGAGCAGGTTCGCCTGATCCTGTCCGACTCCAACAGCAGTGCGCTGGTGCAAGAGTCCGACAACGACGACTCGGCTTACGTTGTCATGCCGATGCGTCTGTAATCATGCTCAGCAGAAGCTAGATGTCCTTAAGTCGCGTCTCGGTCACCGCGGTGCGCAATCTGCACCCGGTGACCTTCTCCCCCTCCCCCCGAATCAACATTCTTTACGGCGCCAACGGCAGCGGCAAAACCAGTGTTCTGGAAGCCATTCATCTGCTGGGGCTTGCCCGTTCGTTTCGTAGCACCCGCCTGTTGCCGGTTATTCAGTACGAACAATTGGCGTGCACAGTATTTGGCCAGGTCGAATTGGCCGAGGGTGGGCACAGCGCATTGGGGATATCTCGCGATCGTCAGGGAGAGTTCCAGATCCGTATCGACGGGCAGAACGCCCGTAGTGCGGCACAACTGGCGGAGATCCTGCCGCTGCAGTTGATCAACCCGGACAGCTTCCGCCTGCTGGAAGGCGCGCCGAAGATTCGCCGGCAGTTTCTCGACTGGGGTGTGTTCCACGTGGAACCGCGATTCATGTCTACGTGGCAGCGCTTGCAGAAGGCCTTGCGCCAGAGAAACTCTTGGCTGCGGCATGGTACACTTGACGCCGTTTCGCAAGCGGTTTGGGACAGGGAACTGTGCCAGGCCAGCGATGAAATAGATGAATACCGCCGCGCTTACATCAAAGCCTTGAAACCAGTCTTTGAACAGACCTTGAGCGAACTGGTTGAGCTTGAGGGCTTGACGCTCAGCTATTACCGAGGCTGGGACAAAGACCGTGAGTTGAGTGCAGTGCTCGCTGGATCCCTTCAGCGGGATCAGCAAATGGGTCATACCCAGGCCGGACCACAACGGGCTGATTTGCGTCTCCGATTAGGCGCACATAACGCCGCGGACATTTTGTCCCGTGGTCAGCAGAAGTTGGTGGTCTGTGCATTGCGGATTGCCCAAGGGCACTTGGTCAGCCAGGCCCGACGCGGCCAGTGTATTTATCTGGTGGATGACTTGCCGTCCGAACTGGACGAGCACCACCGTCGCGCGCTTTGCCGCTTGCTGGAAGACTTACGCTGCCAGGTTTTTATCACCTGTGTAGATCACGAATTATTGAGGGAAGGCTGGCAGACGGAAACGCCAGTCGCTTTGTTCCACGTGGAACAGGGCCGTATCACCCAGACCCACGACCATCGGGAGTGAAGGCATTGAGCGAAGAAAATACGTACGACTCAACGAGCATTAAAGTGCTGAAAGGCCTGGATGCCGTACGCAAACGTCCCGGTATGTACATTGGTGACACCGACGATGGCAGCGGTCTGCACCACATGGTGTTCGAGGTGGTCGATAACTCGATCGACGAAGCTTTGGCCGGCCACTGCGACGACATCAGCATCATCATCCACCCGGATGAATCCATCACTGTTCGCGACAACGGTCGTGGCATCCCGGTAGACGTGCATAAAGAAGAAGGCGTTTCGGCGGCCGAGGTCATCATGACCGTGCTGCACGCCGGCGGTAAGTTCGACGACAACTCCTACAAGGTTTCCGGTGGTCTGCACGGTGTAGGTGTATCGGTGGTTAACGCCCTGTCCGAAGAACTGGTCCTGACCGTTCGCCGCAGCGGCAAGATCTGGGAACAGACCTACGTCCACGGTGTTCCGCAAGAACCGATGAAAATCGTTGGCGACAGCGAATCCACCGGTACCCAGATTCACTTCAAGCCTTCGGCTGACACCTTCAAGAACATCCACTTCAGCTGGGACATCCTGGCCAAGCGGATTCGCGAACTGTCCTTCCTCAACTCCGGTGTCGGCATCGTCCTCAAGGACGAGCGCAGCGGCAAGGAAGAGTTGTTCAAGTACGAAGGTGGTCTGCGTGCATTCGTTGAATACCTGAACACCAACAAGACTGCGGTCAACCAGGTGTTCCACTTCAACATCCAGCGTGAAGACGGCATCGGTGTGGAAATCGCCCTGCAGTGGAACGACAGCTTCAACGAGAACCTGTTGTGCTTCACCAACAACATTCCACAGCGCGATGGCGGTACTCACCTGGTGGGTTTCCGTTCGGCACTGACGCGTAACCTGAACACCTACATCGAAGCTGAAGGCCTGGCGAAGAAGCACAAAGTCGCCACCACCGGTGACGATGCCCGCGAAGGCCTGACGGCGATCATTTCGGTGAAAGTGCCGGATCCGAAGTTCAGCTCCCAGACCAAAGACAAGCTGGTGTCTTCCGAAGTGAAGACCGCGGTCGAACAGGAAATGGGCAAGTACTTCTCCGACTTCCTGCTGGAAAACCCGAACGAAGCCAAGCTGGTCGTCGGCAAGATGATCGACGCGGCGCGTGCGCGTGAAGCGGCGCGTAAAGCCCGTGAGATGACCCGTCGTAAAGGCGCGCTGGACATCGCCGGCCTGCCGGGCAAACTGGCGGACTGCCAGGAAAAAGACCCTGCCCTTTCCGAACTGTACCTCGTGGAAGGTGACTCTGCTGGCGGCTCCGCCAAGCAGGGACGTAACCGCAAGACCCAGGCCATCCTGCCATTGAAGGGCAAGATCCTGAACGTCGAGAAGGCGCGCTTCGACAAGATGATCTCTTCGCAAGAAGTGGGCACCTTGATCACCGCGCTAGGCTGCGGCATCGGTCGCGACGAGTACAACATCGACAAGCTGCGTTATCACAACATCATCATCATGACCGATGCTGACGTCGACGGTTCGCACATCCGTACCCTGCTGCTGACCTTCTTCTTCCGTCAGCTGCCGGAGCTGATCGAGCGTGGCTACATCTACATCGCTCAGCCGCCGCTGTACAAAGTGAAGAAAGGCAAGCAAGAGCAATACATCAAAGACGACGACGCCATGGAAGAGTAYATGACGCAGTCGGCCCTGGAAGATGCGAGCCTGCACCTGAACGAAGAAGCCCCGGGTATCTCCGGTGAAGCTCTCGAGCGTCTGGTGAATGACTTCCGTCTGGTGATGAAGACCCTCAAGCGCCTGTCGCGCCTGTACCCGCAGGAACTGACCGAGCACTTCATCTACCTGCCAGCCGTGAGCATGGAGCAACTGTCCGACCACGCAGCGATGCAGGATTGGCTGGCTCAGTACGAAGTTCGCCTGCGCACCGTCGAGAAGTCCGGCCTGGTCTACAAGGCCAGCCTGCGCGAAGACCGTGAACGTAATGTCTGGCTGCCAGAGGTCGAACTGATCTCCCACGGCCTGTCGAACTACGTCACCTTCAACCGCGACTTCTTCGGCAGCAACGATTACAAGACCGTCGTTTCCCTGGGCGCTCAACTGAGCACCCTGTTGGACGATGGCGCTTATATCCAGCGTGGCGAACGCAAGAAAGCCGTCACCGAATTCAAGGAAGCCCTTGAATGGTTGATGGCCGAAAGCACCAAGCGTCATACCATCCAGCGATACAAAGGTCTGGGTGAGATGAACCCTGATCAGCTGTGGGAAACCACCATGGATCCGGGCTCGCGCCGCATGCTCAAAGTGACCATCGAAGACGCCATCGGCGCCGACCAGATCTTCAACACCCTGATGGGTGATGCGGTCGAACCTCGCCGTGACTTCATCGAAAGCAACGCCTTGGCGGTGTCCAACCTGGACTTCTGATCCGGCAGGACCGCTAAAACAAAAAAGGCCAACGCTATGCGTTGGCCTTTTTTATTGATCGAAGGAATGTAACAGCTGTTCACTCGCTGGCAGTCGCTACGCTCTCAAGCCGATACCCATACCCGTAAATCGTCAGCAGTTGCCAACCGCGATCAGCCGTCAGACCCAGCTTGTTGCGCAGGCGATAAATATGAGTATCCAGAGGCCGGGAGGACACGATTTCTTCATGGGTCCAAAAGCGTTCATACAAGTATTCACGGGACAAAGGTCGGCCCAGATTGGCGAACAGGCAGCGGGCGAGACGGTATTCCCGTTCGGTCAGGCTGATGGGGGTGCAGGCACGGGTAACAGTGAGTTCGGCGTCGTCGAATTCGAGGTCATTGAATGTGAGTATTTCGGTGGCTGCCGCGCGTTGCAGTCCATGCCGACGAAGCACGGCGCTCACCCGAGCCATCAGCTCGTTGGGACGAAACGGTTTGCTCACGTAATCGTCGGCTCCGGCGTTCAAGGCCTGGACGATATCGCTTTCGGTATCGCGACTGGTGAGCATGATCGCGGCCGGTGGTGAGTCCATGTGTTCCCGGGTCCAGCGCAACAACGACWGACCGCTGATGTCGGGCAATTGCCAGTCGAGGATCAGCAGATCGAAAGTTTCCCGGCGAAGTTGCCGTAACAGGTCCTCTCCCCGCTCGAAACTGTGCAACGTCCACGTCTGCTCCCCCGTGACGGGGATCTGTCGCAGTGTCTGTTCCACCCGGCGGAGTTCGGCGGGTTCGTCATCCAGTATTGCGACACGCATGCCGAGTGCTTCCTTCATCTCGTAAGTGCAACGGTTAAGAAAATTCCTGCGGGAGTTTAGGCTGATTGGTTGAATCTGAACAATTGTGGCGAATTGCTGTGAACTTCCCAAGTGTGGATACGCTGATATCACTTAGCCTGTAGGCGATGAATTATCGGCAGAATGCTCCAGAGGGACTGTGGGAAAAAATGCGTCTAAAGATTATCTTTAACGGGTTTACAAGATTAACAGCGTTGATGTTGGCCGCGGGTCTCGGATTGGGATGCACCACGGTCCAGTCAATATCTGTCATCGAGCAGAATGTTGCACCGCGTTACTTCGGCCCGGCAGAGACGAACACGGTGATGGGCGACTCGCCAGGCTTTGCCCCGGTGCACTCCGCACAGGTGGAAGCCGCCCAGCTCGACATTCGTTCGGCGCAACAACGTTGGGTGTTTTAGGCGCCTTCAGTCAATTCTGAACAAATATTGAGAATGACCGCGCAAGGTCGCTTATGCCGGTAAATTCGTTTTCGCTGAGCGGCACAGGGGCATTGGGATGTGCTCCGACGCAGGGAGCGTCAATGCCAAACTGCAGGACCGTCGATCGCCGGTTTTCGGCGAGTCTGCAGTTCAGGGGAAAAACACATGGAGTGCCTGCTCGGTTCCGACACAGGGATGTGTCATCTCATTTCCTTTGCACCCATGGCTATCTGCCAGAGCATCCGGTCAGGTATCGTGCGTCAGCGCGGGCGTTTCCCGGCATGATTTGTATAAGAGCATAAAAGCCAATCCATGAACCTCATGACCTTATTGCTCCCACGCCGTTCTGGCGTTTGTCTTTTACTGGTTGCCGGGTTGATGGAATTGTTCACCCAGAGTGCATCGGCGGCTGCCGCCTCGGCAAAACGTCTGCCTTATATCGATGATAATCAACAATGTCGCGGCCAACCGCTGCCCGCGACTGTCGAACATCTGACTGGCGAAGCCTGGAAGCTGGATGCCAAAGGTAAACAGACGCCACTGCAGGAAGGCATGCCGATCGACGAGCGGGAAGGCATCAAGACCTCGCCCTCGGCGTTTGTCAGCCTTTCCCTGGGTGATGGCTCGCGGGTAGTGCTGCCTTCCAGCTCCCAGATCACGCTACACCTCAATGAAGAACATTCGATCCCTCAGGTTATCCTCGAGCAGGGTCAGGTCGAGTCGTATGTGATCAAGCGTGCCAGCGACCATGATCGTTTTCAGATCGTCACGCCGGTCGGTGTACTGGGCGTACGGGGTACGCACTTCCGGGTGCGCAACGATGATGGTGGCCAGGCATTACTGGAAGTGCTGAATGGGCAAGTGGCGGTCAATCGTGATGAGGAACTGTCGCGCCCCCGCTCTGCCCGCTCCACTGCCAAACGGACTCAGGGCCCTGAGGATGATGAAGTCCAGGTCATGGCCCGTCAGGGCTTGCGTATTCAGAAACAAGGCACGTTGACGCCAATCGACTTGTTACCTGCCCCACGTTTGTTGGGGCAGGCCGGTCAAACGGGTAATGTGCCTGTCTGGCAATTGATCATGAAGCCCATCGAAGGCGCCACGCGTTATCGGGCGCAAGTGGCCACCGACGCGAACTTTCTGGACATCAAGCAAGAGCAGTTTTCCAGCACGCCCGAGGTCAAATTCAGCGGGCTGAAAGCGTTGTTCTACCATGTTCGCCTGTCGGCGTATGACGCTCAGGGGTTAGAAGGAGAGACCGGGGTGTATGACATTTTCTATTACCCCAGGACCACGCGTGTCCAATAGCGCCCTGGCCGACGACCGATGAAGGGCCGCCCAAGGAAGGACGGCCGCGAGCCGACCCAGGCTCAGCGGCTGTTTCGGCGGATGGTCCGCGAGTGGCTGTGGGTCAGCCTGATCCTGTTGCCGCTGACGGCAGTGCTGTCCATGACCCATGGCCTGGTCTTGAGCAATCTGCTGTACGACAACCTKCGTCGGCTGAGCCCGCTGCCGGTGGACCCACGAATACTCATCGTCACGATCGATGACTACAGCTTGCAGCAGCTAGGCAAATGGCCTTGGTCGCGGGCCATGCACGCGCAGTTGCTTGATCGGCTAGGCGCTGCGAACGCCAAAGGCATTCTGTTCGACGTGATTTTCAGCGAGCCCGATAGCCATCCCGGCAACGATCAGCTTCTGGCCCAGGCGGCCTGCCGTGCCGGAAATGTCTTCGTGCCGTTGCTGCGTGAAGGCGTGGCGCGTTATGGACAGCCTTTGGGGGAAATTGAACCGGTGGCGCCACTGAGCCATTGCGTCAAAGGCATCGGGCACATCAATGCCCAAGCGGATGCCGACGGGATCGTGCGCAGTGTGTATTTAAGCGAAGGACCGGCACAACAAACACGCGCGCAACTGGCCTGGCTGCTGTACGAACAGACCCTTGCCGACAAGGAGAATGTACCGATGCCCGGGACCCCGGCCCTGCCGTCGACGCAAGGCTGGCAGCGAGCCCACAAAATACGGATTCCTTTCATCCGTTCCGATGCGGGTTTTCCCAGTGTGCCCTACGTCAGCGTCTTGCGCGGTGAAGTCCCGCCCGAATTGCTGCGCGATCGCTTGATCCTGATCGGCTCCACCGCTCCAGGTTTGGGGGACCGTTACGTGACACCGCAATCGGCGAGCATGGGCACCACCCCGGGCATCGAAATTCAGGCAAATATCCTCAATGGGTTGCTGCAACAGCGCAACATTGTGGCTCTCGATGAACGTTTGGCGGCGTTGTTATCGGTGGTGATTGTCGGTGAGTTGCTGGGCCTTATGTTGGTGCGTCCGCGTCGCGCGTTATGGCTGACCCTGGGGGCAATGGCGGTCGCGCTGCTGGGTTCGAGCCTGCTGTTGCGTCTTGGTTGGTGGTGGTCACCGGCCGCGAGTCTGCTGGGTATGCTGTTGGGTTACCTGATCTGGAATTGGCGAAGGCTGAATGCGGTGCTCGCCTATTTCGGCTGGGAACTGGCGCGTCTGGACAGCGAGCCGAAAGTGTTTCCCGAACGCCGTCGGACCCAGGCCCCGGCTGGCGATGTGCTGCAAGGGCAAATCGTCGCGCTGGAACAGGCCATGAGCCGGACACGTGACACCCGGCGTTTCATTGCCGATGGCCTTGAGTACTTGCCGGTGGCGACGCTGATCAGCGATCCGAATGGGCGCATTCTGTTGGCCAACCGTAAGGCTCGGGAGATATTTTCCAGCAGCCTGGTGGGCGAGGAGATGCTCGAGCAACTGAGCGAGTTGGGTTACCCGGTGCCGTCCGATGGAACGCTGCCGGCGTTGTCGACCCTGGAGCTGCTGGAGTTTCGTGACACTCAGGCACGCAGCCTGCGTCTGGACCTGGCGCCGCTGTTGCCGGCCGAGGGCGACTCGGTGATTGGCTGGTTACTGAGCCTCACTGACTTGAGCGTCGAACGGGACGCCGAGGAGCAGCGGGCCGTGTTGCTGCGTTTTCTGTCTCATGACCTGAGGGCCCCCCACTCGGCGATTCTGGCTTTGCTCGACGTTCAGCGGCATCAGGTGTCTGGCGACACTCAAGTGTTCAGTCAGATCGAGTTACAAGTGCGCAAGGCGCTGAACCTGACCGAGGCCTTTGTGCAGTTGGCAAAGGCTGAATCCGAGGCCTATCAGTTTCAGCCGAGCATGTTCGCGATGTTGCTGCTCGATACTTTTGACCAGGCCTCGAGCATCGCTCATCTGAAGAACATTCAGTTGCTGCATGACCTCGACGAAGATGCTGAAGCGCTGGTCCTGGCCGATCAGTCGTTACTGACACGGGCACTGTTCAACCTGCTGGAAAACGCCATCAAGTACAGTCCGGCGRGTTCGCGGATCACCGTGCGGGTGAGTTGTACCGAGGGTTGGTTAACGTGCGAGATAGTCGACCAGGGCCGAGGGATTGCCGTCGAAGAGCTTCCCGAGCTGTTCAGTCAGTATCGACGCTTTGCATCGGCTCACGGCAGTGACGGCCTGGGGTTGGGGTTGTCCATGGTCAAGGCGGTGGTGGATCGTCACGGCGGGCGGATTTCCTGTCATAGCGTGGTAGGACAAGGCACGACGTTCAGTGTCCAGCTACCCCTTTTGAGCGAGTGAGCCTGATCATTTTTACAGGCATAAAAAAACCGGCTATATCAGCCGGTTTTTTTACGTCCGAAAAAAACTTATGCACGTTTTCCGAAGTTTTATTTGCTTAAGAAATATGTATAAAAATCAAAAGCTTAAAAACTAAATACAGCGATTTTCAACGAAACGGTACACAGGTTATCCACAGAACTTCAGACAGTCACTTGGTCGGTCGCACTCGGTGCTGCCGGGGCTGCTGGCAGCGAACCCATTTCGCGCTGCATCTGTTCGTTCCAGGCCTGCACCCGGTCATTCAGGTCGGCGATGGCCCGTGGCCCGCTACCCTCGGCGTACATCGGGGCGCCGATGATCACGGTGATCACGCCCTGCTTTTTGGCCCAACCGGTTTTTGGCCAGAACTTGCCGGCATTGTGTGCAATTGGCAGCACGGGCAATGACGCATTGACGGCCAACGCGGTGCCGCCTCGGGAGAACTTGCCGATGGTGCCGTAGGGAACGCGAGTCCCCTCCGGGAAAATCAGCACCCAGACATTGTCCTTGAGCAGTTCATCGCCCTTCTTCGCTACATGCTTGAGCGCGGCTTTCGGGTTGTCGCGGTCGATGGCGATCGGCCGCAGCATGGCCATGGCCCAGCCGAAGAACGGCACGTAGAGCAGTTCGCGCTTGAGCACCTGGCTCAACGGTTCGAAGTAGGCCGAGAGAAAGAACGTCTCCCAGGTGCTCTGGTGGTTCGACTGAATCACGCAGGGCTGTTCAGGCACATTCTCGGCGCCCTTCACTTCGTAGCGAATACCCAGAAAGACTTTGCTCAGCCACAAGGCGCAGCGGCACCAGTACACGTTGATAAAGCGATAACGCGCCTTGAACGGCAGAAACGGCGCGATAAAAAAGCTCAGGGTGCACCAGAGTAACGAACTGGTGCCCAGCAGCAGGTAAAAGAGGAAAGTTCTGATGGCCTGCAGTATCGACATGGCGACATTTACCGTTGCGGGCACTGCCCGCCTATTCAAGCGCACTCCCGATCAGTCCTTGGCCAGGATGTCAGAAGAGCCTTAGTTGTGGATAAGTTCTGCGGCAATCGCCGCCAGATCGTCAAAAATCAAGGTGCCTGCCGGTAGGGTCTTGCCCTGAGTCTTTTCGCCTTTCCCGGTCTTTACCAAAACTGGCTGACAGTCGACGGCTTTGGCGGCCTCCAGGTCACCGAGAGTATCGCCGACGAACCATAGATTCGTCAGCGAAACGTTGTAATGCGCGGCGATGGTTTTCAACATCCCGGGTTTTGGCTTGCGGCAATCGCAGCCATCGTCTGGCCCGTGCGGGCAATAGACGATCAGACCGACTTCGCCGCCCTGCTCTGCCACCAACTCGCGCAAGCGGGCGTGCATGGTCTCCAGGGTGGCGATGTCGTAATAGCCGCGAGCGATGCCCGACTGGTTGGTGGCGACCGCCACCGTCCAGCCGGCCTTGCTCAACTGCGCGATCGCTTCGATCGAACCGGGGAGTGGAATCCACTCCTCCACCGACTTGATGTACGCGTCGGAGTCGTAATTGATCACCCCGTCCCGATCGAGAATCAGCAGTTTCAACAGCAGCTCCTCAGCCCAGCAACGAAATGTCGGCGACGCCGAGGAACAACCCACGCAGACGCGCCAGCAGCGCATAGCGGTTGGCTCGCACCTTGGCGTCTTCGGCGTTGACCATCACGGCTTCGAAGAACGCATCCACTGGTTCGCGCAATGCGGCCAGACGCGCCAGCGATTCGCTGTACTGACGGGCAGCGGCCATTGGCTGCACAGCCTGGTCTGCCTGCTGGATCGCCGAATACAGCGAGAACTCGTTGGCGTTGTCGAAGTACTTGGCTTCAACGACCGTCGGCACGGAGCCTTCGACTTTGCTCAGCAGGTTCGACACGCGCTTGTTCACGGCGGCCAGGGCAGCGGCTTCCGGCAATTTGCGGAACGCTTCTACCGCTTGTACACGCTGGTCGAAGTCCAGGGCCGAACCCGGCTTCAGGGCACGTACCGACAGGTAGGTCGCGACGTCCACGCCTTCGTCTTCGTAACGGGCACGCAGACGGTCGAAGATGAACTCCAGCACGGCATCATTAAGGCCGGCAGCCTTGACCTTGGCACCGAACGCATTCACGGCGAAGGCCACGGCGTCGTTCAGGTCGAGGTCGAGCTTCTTGTCGATCAGGATCCGCAACACACCCAGCGCGGCGCGGCGCAGGGCATACGGGTCTTTGCTGCCGGTCGGCAGCATGCCGATACCGAAAATGCCCACCAGGGTGTCGAGCTTGTCGGCAATGGCCACGGCCGCACCGGTCAGGGTGGTAGGCAGTTCAGCGCCGGCACCGCGCGGCATGTACTGCTCGTTCAGCGCCAGGGCGACGTCTTCCGGCTCGCCGTCGTTGAGGGCGTAGTAGTAACCGGCGACACCTTGCATCTCCGGGAACTCACCGACCATTTCGGTCGCCAGGTCGCACTTGGACAGCAGGCCGGCACGCGCCGCCCAGGAAGCGTTACCGCCGATGCGAGCGGCAATGTAGGCCGCCAGTTTCGACACGCGCTCGGCCTTGTCGTAGACACTGCCGAGTTTTTCCTGGAACACCACGTTCTGCAGACGCAGATTGAATTCTTCGAGTTTTTGCTTCTTGTCTTGCTTGAAGAAGAACTCGGCGTCGGTCAGGCGTGGGCGAACCACTTTCTCGTTACCGGCGATGATCTGCTGTGGATCCTTGCTTTCGATGTTGGCCACGGTAATGAAACGAGGCAGCAACTTACCGTCGGCATCCAGCAGGCAGAAGTACTTCTGATTGTCCTGCATGGTGGTGATCAGCGCTTCTTGCGGCACGTCGAGGAAACGTTCTTCGAACGAGCACACCAGCGGCACCGGCCATTCAACCAGCGCGGTCACTTCGTCGAGCAGGGCTTGCGGAACGATCGCCGTACCTTCCTGCATGGTCGCCAGTTCATTGGTGCGCTTGCTGATCAGCTCGCGACGCTCGTTGGCATCGGCCAGTACATAAGCAGCACGCAGATCGTTCAGGTAGTTGGCCGGCGAGGTGATGCGCACGCTTTCAGGGTGGTGGAAGCGGTGACCACGGGAATCGCGGCCGGCCTTCTGGGCGAGGATGGTGCAGTCGATGACGTGGTCACCGAGCAGCATCACCAACCATTGGGTCGGACGAACGAATTCTTCCTTGCGAGCACCCCAGCGCATGCGCTTGGGGATCGGCAGGTCGTTCAGGGAATCTTCGACGATGGTCGGCATCAGGCTCGCGGTCGGCTTGCCGGCGATGCTTTGGCTGTAGCGCAGCTTCGGGCCGCTCTGATCGATTTCGCTCAGCTCGACGCCGCACTTCTTGGCGAAGCCCAGGGCTGCTTGAGTCGGGTTGCCTTCGGCATCGAACGCAGCCTGACGTGGCGGGCCGTCGAGGTTGATGCTGCGATCCGGCTGCTGGGTCGCCAGCGCGGTAATCAGCACGGCCAGACGACGCGGCGCGGCGTAGACGGTTTTGCTCTCGTAGTTCAGGCCCGCGGCTTGCAGGCCTTTGTCGATACCGGCCAGGAATGCCTCGGCCAGGGTGTTCAGCGCTTTGGGTGGCAGTTCTTCGGTGCCCAGTTCAACCAGAAAATCTTGAGCACTCATTGTGCAGCCTCCAGCTTGGCCAGTACTTCATCACGCAGGTCCGGGGTCGCCATCGGGAAGCCGAGCTTGGCGCGAGCCAGCAGATAGGCTTGCGCGACGGAACGCGCCAGGGTGCGTACACGCAGAATGTATTGCTGACGCGCGGTCACCGAGATCGCCCGGCGCGCATCCAGCAGGTTGAAGGTGTGGGAAGCCTTCAACACCATTTCGTAGCTCGGCAACGGCAGCGGCTGGTCGAGTTCGATCAGGCGCTTGGCTTCGCTTTCATAGAAGTCGAACAGTTCGAACAGCTTCTCGACGTTGGCGTGTTCGAAGTTGTAGGTCGACTGCTCCACTTCGTTCTGGTGGAACACGTCGCCGTAGGTCACCTTGCCGAACGGACCGTCAGCCCAGACCAGGTCGTAGACCGAGTCCACGCCTTGCAGGTACATGGCCAGACGCTCCAGACCGTAAGTGATCTCGCCCGTCACCGGGTAGCACTCGATGCCGCCCGCTTGCTGGAAGTAAGTGAACTGAGTCACTTCCATGCCGTTGAGCCAGACTTCCCAGCCCAGACCCCAGGCGCCCAGCGTTGGCGACTCCCAGTTGTCTTCGACGAAACGGATGTCATGCACCAGCGGGTCCAGACCCACGTGCTTGAGGGAGCCCAGGTACAGTTCCTGGAAGTTGTCCGGGTTCGGCTTCAGCACTACCTGGAACTGATAGTAGTGCTGTAGACGGTTCGGGTTTTCACCGTAGCGGCCGTCAGTCGGGCGACGACTGGGCTGCACATAAGCGGCGTTCCAGGTTTCCGGGCCRATGGCGCGCAGGAACGTGGCAGTGTGGAAAGTGCCGGCGCCTACTTCCATATCGTAGGGCTGAAGTACCACACAACCTTGCTCGGCCCAGTATTGCTGGAGGGCGAGGATCAAGTCTTGGAAGGTACGCACGGCTGGCGTAGGCTGGCTCACGAAATTCACCTGTTTCTTGGGCTGCGATTTAAAGAGCGGGAGTATACCCGATTCGGTCCTGCGCACGCCCCCTGGAGCCTTATGCCACGCTGCTTTTGGTGTACCGAAGATCCGCTGTACATGGCTTATCACGATCAGGAGTGGGGCACGCCGCTACGCGATGCGCAGGGATTGTTCGAGTTGCTTTTGCTCGAAGGGTTCCAGGCCGGGCTTTCCTGGATCACTGTATTGCGCAAGCGAGAGCGTTATCGCGAGGTGCTGTTCGGCTTCGACGTGCAGCGCGTGGCGCAGATGAGCGATGCGGAAATCGATGAATTGATGCTCGATCCGGGGATCATCCGCAATCGTCTCAAACTCAACGCAGCCCGGCGCAATGCCCAGGCCTGGCTGGAGCTGGAAGACCCGGTGGCGTTTCTCTGGTCGTTCGTCGGCGGCACGCCGGTGATCAATCATTTCAAGGATCGCAGTGAAGTGCCGGCGGTGACACCGGCCGCCATCGAGATGAGTAAAGGCCTGAAAAAAGCCGGCTTCACGTTCGTCGGCCCGACCATTTGTTACGCGCTGATGCAGGCTTCAGGCATGGTCATGGACCACACCCTGGATTGCGTTCGCTACGCCACGTTGACGAACGGCGGTTAGAATAGCCGCCTCGCGCACAGCACAAGATCAGGAGTGACCTGTGGATAAGTTTAAAGGCGCCTTGCTGGTAGGCGCTCTGCGGCTGTTTGCCCTACTGCCATGGCGGGCAGTGCAGGCGGTGGGTTCGGCGATTGGCTGGATCATGTGGAAAACCCCCAACCGTTCCCGCGACGTGGTGCGGATCAACCTCGCCAAGTGCTTTCCGCAGATGGACCCGGCCGAGCGTGAGCGTCTGGTGGGTCAAAGCCTGAAAGACATCGGCAAGTCTCTGACTGAAAGCGCCTGCGCGTGGATCTGGCCGGCCCAGCGTTCCATTGAACTGGTGCGCGAAGTCGAAGGCCTCGACGTTTTGAAAGAGGCGTTGGCGTCCGGTAAAGGCGTGGTTGGCATCACCAGCCACTTGGGCAACTGGGAAGTGTTGAACCACTTCTATTGCAGCCAGTGCAAACCGATCATTTTCTACCGTCCGCCAAAACTGAAGGCGGTGGATGAGTTGCTGCGCAAGCAGCGGGTGCAATTGGGTAACCGGGTGGCGGCTTCCACCAAGGAAGGCATCCTCAGCGTGATCAAGGAAGTGCGCAAGGGGGGCGCGGTAGGCATTCCGGCTGACCCGGAACCGGCCGAATCCGCCGGGATCTTCGTGCCGTTCTTCGCCACTCAGGCCCTGACCAGCAAATTCGTGCCGAACATGCTCGCCGGTGGCAAAGCGGTCGGCGTGTTCCTGCATGCCCTGCGGCTGCCGGACGGTTCGGGTTACAAAGTGATTCTCGAAGCCGCGCCAGAGGCCATGTACAGCACCGATACCGAAACCTCCTGCGCGGCCATGAGCCAGGTAGTCGAGCGCTACGTGCGGGCTTATCCGAGCCAGTACATGTGGAGCATGAAGCGCTTCAAGAAGCGTCCACCGGGCGAAGCACGCTGGTATTGAGGTTGCTGTGGATAACTCCGCAGGCTGCGATCTATTGATCTTGGCCTGCGTTACCGCTGATCAGTGCGCCTGTCGCTCAAGCTTTTTCAGAAACACCGTCATCTCCTTCTCCGCCTGCTTGTCGCCATGGGCGCGGGCAGCTTCCAGACCCTGCTCCCAAGCCTGTCGCGCCGCCGCATAATCCGCCAGCGCCAGATGGGCCTTGCCCAAGAGCTTCCAGGCTGCCGAATACTTCGGATCGAACTCGACGCAGCGCTGGAAATGCTCTGCGGCCTTGGCGTTTTCCCCAAGATCCAGATAACCCTTGCCCAGGCCGAAGCGCAGCAATGAGTTATCCACACCCTTGGCGAGCATTTTTTCCAGGGATTCGATCATTGGGTGGCACCTCTGGTTTTTTGGGGGAGTTCGAAATCGCCTTCGCGGGCAAGCCTCGCTCCTACACGGTTCAGTCGTTCGCATAATAGCTGGACGGCTCAAACCTGTAGGAGCGAGGCTTGCCCGCGAAGAGGCCTTCGGATCAGAAGAAGCTCAACCCCACATGGAACAGCTTCTCCACATCCCGAATATGCTTCTTATCCACAAGGAACAGAATCACATGGTCGCCGGTTTCGATCACGGTGTCGTCGTGGGCGATGATCACTTCTTCATCGCGGATGATCGCGCCGATGGTGGTGCCCGGTGGCAGGCCGATGTTTTCGATGGCCTTGCCGATCACCTTGCTCGACTTCGCATCGCCGTGGGCAATCGCCTCGATGGCTTCCGCCGCGCCCCTGCGCAGTGAGTGCACGCTGACAATGTCCCCGCGCCGGACGTGGGCCAGCAAGGTGCCGATGGTCGCCAGTTGCGGACTGATGGCGATGTCGATGTCGCCGCCCTGGATCAGGTCGACGTAGGCCGGGTTGTTGATGATCGTCATCACCTTCTTCGCGCCCAGGCGCTTGGCCAGCAGCGAAGACATGATGTTGGCTTCGTCGTCGTTGGTCAGGGCGAGGAAAATATCGGCGTCGGCGATGTTCTCTTCCAGCAACAGATCCCGGTCTGAAGCACTGCCCTGCAACACCACGGTGCTGTCGAGGTTGTCCGAGAGGTAGCGGCAGCGGGCCGGGTTCATCTCGATGATCTTCACCTGGTAACGGCTTTCGATGGCCTCGGCCAGGCGTTCACCGATCTGCCCGCCACCGGCGATGACGATGCGTTTGTAGCTTTCATCGAGGCGGCGCATTTCGCTCATCACTGCGCGAATGTTCGCTTTGGCGGCGATGAAAAACACTTCGTCGTCAGCCTCGATCACCGTATCGCCTTGGGGCAGGATCGGCCGGTCACGACGGAAAATCGCCGCGACGCGGGTTTCGACATTCGGCATGTGTTCGCGTAACTGGCGCAATTGCTGGCCCACCAGCGGCCCGCCGTAGTACGCCTTGACCGCTACCAGCTGCGCTTTGCCTTCGGCGAAGTCGATCACCTGCAATGCGCCCGGATGCTGGATCAGGCGCTTGATGTAATTGGTGACTACTTGCTCCGGACTGATCAGCACGTCGACCGGAATCGCTTCGTTGTCGAACAGTTCGGCACGGGTCAGGTACGCGGCTTCGCGGACCCGGGCGATCTTGGTGGGGGTGTGGAACAGGGTGTGGGCGACCTGACAGGCGACCATGTTGGTTTCGTCACTGTTGGTCACGGCCACCAGCATGTCAGCGTCGTCGGCACCAGCCTGCCGCAGTACGGTTGGCAGCGAACCGCGACCCTGCACGGTGCGGATGTCCAGCCGATCGCCAAGGTCGCGCAGGCGTTCGCCATCGGTGTCGACCACGGTGATGTCGTTGGCCTCGCTGGCCAAGTGTTCTGCCAGCGAACCGCCGACCTGCCCTGCGCCGAGGATGATGATCTTCATCCAGTCACTCCCTTAAACCCGGTTAACCGCGCGCGGCGGCAATCTTGATCAGCTTGGCGTAGTAGAACCCGTCGTGGCCGCCTTCCTGGGCCAGCAACTGGCGACCATGGGGCTGCTTGATGCCGGCGGCCGTGGCGAGGTCCAGTTCACGGGCGCCTGGCGTGCGGGCGAGGAACGCTTCGATGACTTCGGTGTTTTCGGTCGGCAGCGTGGAGCAGGTGGCGTAAAGCAGAATGCCGCCCACCTCCAGAGTTATCCACATGGCGTCGAGCAGTTCGCCCTGAAGCACCGCCAGTGCGGCGATGTCGTCGGGTTGGCGGGTCAGTTTGATATCCGGGTGACGGCGGATCACCCCGGTGGCCGAGCATGGCGCGTCGAGCAGAATGCGCTGGAACGGTTTGCCGTCCCACCAGGTGGCGGTGTCGCGACCGTCGGCGGCAATCAATTCTGCGCTCAGGCCCAGGCGTGCGAGGTTTTCCCGCACCCGCACCAGACGCTTGGCTTCCAGATCCACAGCCACCACGCCGGCCAGTTTGGGCTCGGCCTCAAGGATGTGGCAGGTCTTGCCGCCCGGTGCGCAGCAGGCGTCCAGCACCCGCTGGCCCGGCGCGAGGTCCAGCAGATCGGCGGCCAGTTGTGCGGCTTCGTCCTGCACGCTGATCCAGCCTTCGGCGAAACCCGGCAGGCTGCGCACGTCGGCAGCAGCATCGAGAATGATGCCGTCGCGACTATAAATGCAGGGCTTGGCGGCCACGCCAGCGTCACTCAGCAAGCCAAGGTAAGCGTCGCGAGTGTGATGACGACGGTTGACCCGCAGAATCATCGGCGGGTGTGCGTTGTTCGCTGCGCAAATGGCTTCCCATTGTTCAGGCCAGAAGGCCTTGAGGGATTTTTGCAGCCAGCGCGGGTGGGCGGTGCGCACCACCGGGTCGCGTTCCAGCTCGGCCAGCAGCGCTTCGTTTTCCCGTTGGGCGCGGCGCAGTACGGCGTTGAGCAAGGCTTTGGCCCACGGCTTTTTCAGTTTATCGGCGCAACCGACGGTTTCGCCGATGGCGGCGTGAGCCGGGACGCGGGTATAGAGCAGTTGATAAAGCCCCACCAGCAACAGCGCCTCGACATCGGCATCAGCCGCCTTGAACGGCTTTTGCAGCAGCTTGGCCGCCAACGCCGACAAACGCGGCTGCCAGCGAGCCGTGCCGAACGCCAGGTCCTGGGTGAAGCCGCGATCGCGGTCTTCGACCTTGTCCATTTGTGTCGGCAGAGAACTGTTGAGTGAGGCTTTTCCGTTAAGGACTGCAGCAAGTGCCTTGGCGGCGGCCAGACGTGGGTTCATTGAGCGTCTGCCGTTTGACCGAGGACGGTGCCGACGGCAAATTTCTCACGACGGCTGTTGAACAAGTCGCTGAAGTTCAGTGCCTTGCCGCCGGGTAATTGCAGACGGATCAGGCACAGCGCCTGTTCACCGCAGGCGACGATCAAGCCGTCCTTGCTGGCGCTGAGGATTTTCCCCGGTGCGCCCTGCCCTTCGGCCAGGCTTGCGGCCAACACTTTCAGCGCTTCGCCGTTCAGCGTGCTGTGGCAGATCGGCCATGGATTGAAGGCGCGAACCAGACGCTCCAGCTCAACCGCCGGGCGGTTCCAGTCGATGCGCGCTTCGTCCTTGTTCAATTTGTGTGCGTAGGTGGCGAGGCTGTCGTCCTGCACTTCGCCTTCCAGTGTGCCCGCAGCCAGGCCGGCAATCGCCTGGATCACGGCCGGTGGGCCCATTTCTGCGAGGCGATCGTGGAGGCTGCCGCCGGTGTCTTCGGCGCTGATCGGCGTGGTGACCTTGAGCAGCATCGGTCCGGTATCGAGGCCGGCTTCCATGCGCATCACGGTCACGCCGCTTTCGCTGTCGCCCGCTTCAACGGCACGCTGGATCGGCGCCGCACCGCGCCAGCGTGGCAGCAAGGAGGCGTGGCTGTTGATGCAACCCAGGCGTGGGATATCCAGCACCACTTGCGGCAGGATCAGGCCGTAGGCGACCACCACCATCAAATCCGGTTTCAGCGCGGCCAGTTCCGCCTGAGCGTCTTCGTTGCGCAGGGTTGGCGGTTGCAACACCGGGATGTTGTGCTCCAGAGCCAATTGCTTGACCGGGCTTGGCATCAGCTTCTGTCCACGGCCCGCCGGACGGTCCGGTTGGGTGTAGACCGCAACGATCTCGTAAGGACTGCCCAGCAGGGCCTTGAGGTGTTCGGCGGCGAATTCCGGGGTGCCGGCAAAGACAATGCGCAGTGGCTCAGTCATGGAAGCTCTCAATTGCAAAGCATCTTGAAAAGAAAAAGGCTTGCCGCGGCAAGCCTTTGAAAGAAGGGCATCAAGCGTTCTGGCGGTGGAGCTTTTCCAGTTTCTTCTTGATCCGGTCGCGTTTGAGCGTGGACAGGTAATCGACGAACAACTTGCCGTTGAGGTGGTCGCATTCATGTTGGATGCACACGGCGAGCAGGCCTTCGGCGATCAGTTCGTAAGGCTGGCCGTCGCGGTCCAGGGCCTTGATCTTGACCTTTTGCGGGCGATCGACGTTTTCGTAGAAGCCCGGCACCGAGAGGCAGCCTTCCTGGTACTGACCCATCTCGTCGGTCAGGGTTTCGAACTCGGGGTTGATGAACACCCGCGGTTCGCTGCGGTCTTCGGAGAGGTCCATCACGACGATACGTTTGTGCACGTTGACCTGGGTAGCGGCGAGGCCGATGCCTGGCGCTTCATACATTGTTTCAAACATGTCATCGACCAACTGACGCACTTCGTCGTCCACTACGGCCACTGGTTTGGCGATAGTGCGCAGGCGCGAATCGGGGAATTCGAGGATGTCTAAAATGGCCATAAGCTTAATTGCTGCACGTGTGAGGTAAAGTCGGGTCGATGGCCTGGCGAGTCCGAAGATGCAGGCTACCGTTGTGAACGTAGCTTCCGGCTTTTCAATAATGAGCCGGAGGCGAGCCACGAGGGCTCTGGCGTTTCACGCGAACGTACATAATAAAGGGATTCACCGCATGAGGAAATCACTACTCGCCTTGCTCCTTCTGGCCTCGGCCGGTTTTGCGCATGGGCAAGTGCAACTCAGGGAAGGTTTTCCACAGCAATACACCGTGGTGGCAGGGGACACACTCTGGGACATTTCCGGCAAATACCTGCGTGAGCCGTGGCAGTGGCCGCAGCTTTGGCAAGCCAATCCACAGATTGAAAACCCCAATCTCATCTATCCCGGCGATACGCTGTCGCTGGTCTACGTCAACGGTCAGCCACGCCTGACCCTCAACCGCGGCGCTTCCCGGGGCACCATCAAGCTGTCGCCACGAGTCCGCAGTTCACCGGTGGCCGACGCCATCCCGAGCATTCCGCTGAAGTTGATCAACAGTTTTCTGTTGAGCAATCGCATCGTCGACAAGGTCGAGGATTTCGACAAGGCGCCCTACATCGTTGCCGGAGATGCCGAACGGGTACTCAGCGGCACCGGCGATCGAATCTTCGCGCGTGGCCATTTCGATCCGGCACAACCGGTCTACGGCATCTTTCGTCAGGGCAAGGTCTACACCGATCCGCAGAGCAAGGAGTTCCTGGGGATCAACGCCGACGACATCGGTGGCGGCGAGATCATTGCCACTGAAGGTGACGTCGCCACCCTGGCCCTGCAACGCACCACTCAGGAGGTGCGACTCGGCGACCGGTTGTTCAGCGGCGAAGAGCGCTCGATCAATTCGACTTTCATGCCCAGTGCGCCAAGCACCGACATCAATGGCCTGATCATCGATGTGCCGCGTGGGGTCACCCAGATTGGCGCGCTGGATGTCGTCACGCTGAACAAGGGGCAGCGCGATGGCCTGGCCGAGGGCAATGTGCTGGTGGTGATGAAAACCGGCGAAACCGTGCGCGACCGGATCACCGGTCAGCCCTTGAAAATCCCCGACGAACGGGCCGGCCTGCTGATGGTATTCCGCACCTACGACAAGCTCAGCTACGGGCTGGTGCTCAACGCATCGCGCTCCTTGGCGGTGATGGACAAGGTGCGAAATCCTTAAGCCTGCTCACAAGTTACCAACAGAGTTATCCACAGTTTATTCCCGATTCGACGGGACCTTATAACGATCAAGGATGATCCATGTCGCTGTCTGCCTGTACGTCCGTTTCCCCTGCGGAACTGGAAGCCCGTTTACGCCTGCACCTTTTGCCTGAACTCGGTCCGGCACGTTTCAAGAAGTTGCTGGAGGCTTTCGGTTCTGCCTCTAAAGCCATCAGCGCACCCGCCAGTGCCTGGCGCGCGTTGGGCCTGCCCCTCGCTTGCGCGGAGGCCCGGCGCTGCAGTGAAATTCGTGATGGCGCCAGCCACGCATTGGCCTGGCTAGAGCGTCCGGGCCAGCATTTACTGATGTGGGACCAACCTGACTACCCCGCGCTGCTGGCGCAAATCAGTGATGCGCCGCCGCTATTATTCGTCGCGGGCGATCCGGGCATTCTGGAAAAACCGCAGTTGGCGATGGTCGGCAGCCGTCGCGCATCGCGACCGGGCATGGATACCGCCAGTGCGTTTTCCCGCAGTCTGGCCGGCGCCGGTTTTGTCATCACCAGCGGTCTGGCCCTGGGCATCGATGCCGCCGCGCATCAGGCGGCTCTGGACGTTGGCGGGCAAACGGTAGGGGTGCTTGGCACGGGACTTGAAAATTTTTATCCACAGCGCAATCGACGACTGGCGGATGCCATGATCGCCTCGGGAAGCGCGGTACTTTCGGAGTTCCCGCTGGACGCCGGGCCTTCCCCGGGCAACTTCCCCCGGCGCAATCGAATCATCAGCGGTTTGTCCCTTGGTGTGTTGGTGGTCGAGGCAAGTATTGCCAGCGGTTCATTGATTACCGCGAGGCTGGCGGCGGAACAGGGGCGTGAGGTGTATGCGATTCCAGGTTCGATTCACCACCCTGGCGCAAAGGGTTGCCATCAGTTGATCCGCGACGGTGCGGTGCTGGTGGAAACCATCGAACACATCCTTGAGGCCTTGCGCGGCTGGCAACGGCTGCCGTTATCCACAGAAACGCCGCAAACGACGGTAACTCATCCACTGCTCATGTTGCTCCACGCGGCGCCTCATACCAGCGAAGCCCTGGCGGTCACCAGCGGCTGGGCCTTGTCGAAAGTGCTGGCAGCGCTGACGGAGCTGGAGATGGATGGCCGGGCGGTCTGTGAGAGCGGTCGATGGTTTGCGCGGGTAAACTAGGTTTTATAAGGAAGATCGGTAAACTGCGCAGAGCCTTATTCCGGAGAGTTTTTTCATGGTTAACAGTTGGCGTGTGCAACAAGCCGCACGAGAAATTCGCGCCGGGGCGGTCATTGCCTACCCAACGGAAGCCGTCTGGGGACTGGGTTGCGACCCGTGGAACGAAGAGGCGGTGGATCGTCTGCTGATGATCAAGGGCCGATCTGTGGATAAGGGCCTGATTCTGGTGGCCGACAATATTCGTCAGTTCGACTTCCTGTTCGAAGACTTCCCGGAGTTGTGGATGGACCGCATGGCCAGCACCTGGCCGGGCCCCAACACCTGGTTGGTGCCGCATCAGAATCTGTTGCCCCAGTGGATTACCGGTGTGCATGAAACGGTGGCGTTGCGGGTCAGCGACCACCCTCTGGTGCGGGACTTGTGTGCGGTGGTCGGCCCGCTGGTGTCGACCTCGGCGAACCCTCAGGGCCGACCGGCGGCACGGACGCGGATTCGCGTGGAGCAGTATTTCCGGGGGCAGGTTGATTATGTACTCGGTGGCAATCTGGGCGGGCGCAAGAATCCGAGTGTGATTCGCGATCTGGCGACGGGGCATGTGGTGCGCCCGGATTGAGACCGCGTCATCGTTCTTCGCGGGCAAGCCTCGCTCCTACAGGGGATCAATGTCGTTCCGTGATCGTGTGAACGACACAAATCCTGTAGGAGCGAGGCTTGCCCGCGAAGAGGCCCTCAAGGCAACAGAATCGTTGAACCAGTCGTACGGCGCGCCGACAACTCAGTCTGCGCCTTCGCTGCATCAGCCAGTGGATACCGCTGGCTGATGTCCACCTTCAGCTTGCCGCTGATGATCATCTCGAACAGTTCATCAGCCATGCGTTGCAGGTTTTCAGCATTGTTGGCGTAGGTCGCCAGCGTCGGCCGGGTCACGTACAGCGAACCCTTGGCCGCGAGAATCCCCAGATTCACCCCGTCTACTGCGCCTGAAGCATTACCAAAGCTCACCACCAACCCCCGAGGCGCAACGCTGTCGAGCGATGTCAGCCAGGTATCTTTGCCTACACCGTCGTACACCACCGGGACTTTTTTACCGTCAGTCAGTTCCAGCACGCGTTGTGCGACGTTCTCATGGCTGTAATCGATGGTCGCCCAGGCACCATTGGCTTTCGCCAGGGCGGCTTTTTCCGCTGAACTGACCGTGCCGATCAGCTTCACCCCCAGGGCCTTGGCCCATTGGCAGGCAAGCGATCCGACGCCGCCGGCCGCGGCGTGAAACAGGATGGTTTCGCCACCCTTGAGTTCATAGGTCTGACGCAGCAAGTACTGCACGGTCAGGCCTTTGAGCATCACGCCGGCGGCTTGTTCGAAGCTGATGGCGTCCGGCAGGTGCACCAGGTTGGCTTCCGGCAAGACATGCGCGTCGCTGTAGGCGCCCAACGGGCCACTGCCATAAGCCACGCGATCGCCAACCTTGAAGCGGGTGACTTCGCTACCGACTGCGTCGACCACGCCCGCGCCTTCGGCGCCCAGGCCCGATGGCAGGGCTGGCGGCGCATAAAGGCCGCTGCGGTAATAGGTGTCGATAAAGTTCAGGCCAATGGCCTTGTTGGTCACGCGTACCTGTTGCGGGCCGGGCTCGGCGGGTTGGTAATCCACGTATTCGAGCACTTCGGGGCCGCCATGGACGCGGAACTGGATACGCTTTGCCATCTGCTCTCTCCTTAGGTCTTTGGCTTCTAGAGTCGTAGCGCCAAGCGCCCTATCGAACTCCCAAGCTTGATCTTCGTCAACTGCGGCAGGCTCGCCTGCGATGTTATGCTACGGACCCATTTGCGCCGGCCCCCCGCTCTGATGGAGCGCCGCGTAGCTTTGCCCGATTCAAGGTGATGCCATGACTACCCGCACCGAGGCCGTAAAAGCCTACCTGCTCGACCTGCAAGACCGTATTTGCGCTGCCCTGGAAGCCGAAGACGGCGGCGCGCGTTTCGTCGAAGACGCCTGGACCCGGCCTGCCGGCGGCGGTGGTCGCACCCGGGTGATTGAGAACGGCGCAGTCATCGAAAAGGGCGGCGTCAACTATTCCCACGTGTTTGGCAGCGGTCTCCCACCGTCCGCCAGCGCCCATCGGCCGGAACTGGCCGGTCGAGGCTTCGAAGCCCTGGGCGTGTCGTTGGTGATTCACCCGCATAACCCCCATGTGCCGACGTCCCACGCCAATGTGCGCTTTTTCATCGCCGAAAAAGAAGGTGAAGAGCCGGTCTGGTGGTTCGGTGGTGGCTTTGACCTGACCCCTTATTACGGCAATGAAGAAGATTGCGTGCATTGGCACCGCGTCGCCGAACAGGCCTGCGCGCCGTTCGGCCCGGACGTTTACCCGCGCTACAAGGCCTGGTGCGACAGCTACTTCCACATCAAGCATCGCCATGAGCCACGGGGCATCGGCGGCCTGTTTTTCGATGACTTGAACGAGTGGGACTTCGATACCAGCTTCGCTTTCATGCGCGCCATCGGCGATGCGTTCATCGACGCGTACCTGCCGATCGTACAACGCCGCAAGAATGATGCGTTCACCGCCAAACAGCGTGAGTTCCAGGAGTTTCGCCGTGGTCGTTACGTTGAATTCAACTTGGTCTATGACCGCGGCACGCTGTTCGGCCTGCAATCGGGCGGGCGTACCGAGTCGATTCTGATGTCGCTGCCGCCGCAAGTACGCTGGGCCTACGACTGGAAGGCCGAGCCGGGCAGTGAAGAAGCACGCCTGACCGAATACTTCCTGCAAGACCGCGATTGGTTGGCCAAGGCCTGAACGAGGAATTCTGATGGACCGTTATGTCGTATTCGGTAACCCGATCGGCCACAGCAAATCGCCGCTGATCCACCGTCTGTTCGCCGAGCAGACCGGGCAGAAACTGGACTACAGCACCTTGCTGGCACCTCTCGACGATTTTTCCGGCTGTGCGTTGGAATTTTTCCGCGAAGGCCGTGGGGCGAATGTGACAGTGCCGTTCAAGGAAGACGCCTATCGCCTGGCGAACAGCTTGACCCAGCGGGCGCAGCGGGCCGGCGCGGTGAATACCCTGAGCAAACTGGCCGATGGCAGTCTGCTGGGCGACAACACCGATGGTGCCGGGCTGGTACGGGACCTGACGGTCAACGCCGGATTCTGCCTCGCGGGCAAACGCATCTTGCTGCTGGGGGCCGGTGGCGCGGTGCGCGGCGCGCTGGAGCCGTTGCTGGCGGAGCAACCGGCGTCGGTGATCATTGCCAACCGCACCGTGGAAAAAGCCGAATTGCTGGCGCAATTGTTTGCCGATCTGGGGCCGGTGTCGGCCAGCGGTTTCGACTGGCTGCGCGAGCCGGTGGACCTGATCATCAACGCCACATCCGCCAGTTTGTCCGGCGATGTACCGCCGATTGCCGGCAGTTTGATCGAACCGGGCAAGACGGTTTGCTACGACATGATGTATGGCAAGGACCCAACCTCGTTCTGCCGTTGGGCCAGTGAACATGGGGCTGGTGTGTCGATGGATGGCTTGGGCATGTTGGCCGAGCAGGCGGCGGAAGCTTTCTATCTGTGGCGCGGTGTGCGCCCGGATACGGCGCCGGTGCTGGCCGAACTTCGCCGGCAACTGGCGCTGTAGTTCTGTGGCGAGGGAGCAAGCTCCCTCGCCACAGGTTATCTGTTTGTCAAAACAGTGGCGTTTAGTCCTCAAACCGGATCGGGCATTTCTCCGCGCCTTCCAGCTTCCTCAATTCCTCCACCACTTGCGGCCGTGCCTGCCGCAGGGTCAGGCTGCGATCCTGACGCAGCAGCCGTCGTGCTTCCTGGTGCAGCATTTCCACGCCCGAGTAGTCGATGAAGTTGATCTGCTGCGCCTCGATCACTACTCGTGGGCCGTGCATCCGTTGCAGGCGCACTTGCAGGTAATGGCTGGCGCCGAAAAAGATCGAACCGCCGACCCTCAGGATGTCTTCGTCACCATTGCGCCAGTGCTGCACCCGTGGCTGTGAGGTGCGTTTGAGGTAGAAGAACAGTGACGCCAGCACCCCGGCGTAGATCGCCGTCTGCAACTCCAGCAACAGGGTGGCGACACAGGTCAGCGCCATGACCAGGAATTCGGCATGGCTGACCCGCAACAAGGCACGAATGCCGCGATGATCCACCAATCCCCAAGCGATCAAAAGGATGCTGCCAGCCATGGCCGGGATCGGGATGTGCGCAATCAATGCCGCACCGAAGATCGCSAACAGTGCCACCCACAGCGCCGAAAAAACCCCGGCCAGCGGTGAACAGGCGCCGGCATCGTAGCTCAGGCCCGAGCGAGTGAAGGAACCGGCGGACAGCGAACCGGAAAAAAACGCCCCGACCATGTTCGAGAAACCCTGGGCGCGAACTTCCTGATTGGCATCGAGCAACTGCTGCGAGCGGGCCGACAGGGAGCGGGCAATCGACAGGCTCGTCACCAGCCCGAGCATGCCGACCGCCACCGCACTGGGCAGCAGGCGCAATATCAGGTCCAGATCCAGCGGCAGCGGGCTGAAGGGCGGCAGCCGCCCGACAAACGCGCTGACCAGCTTCACATGACCGAACATCGCTGGCCACAGCCATACCAGCAAACCGCTCAGGGCCAGAGCGATCAACAGCGTCGGCCAGCGCGGCACCAGCAGTTTCAGCACGATGCCAACCGCGACCGTGGCCAGGCCCAGCAGCAGCGAGGGTTTGTCCACTTCGCCGAGATGATTGAGCAGCATCATCAAGCTGTTGAGCGCCGTGGCCTGGTTGGGCACATCCAGCCCCAGCAGGTTCGGCAGCTGCCCGATGGCAATCACCACCGCTGCGCCGAGGGTGAAGCCCAGCACCACCGAGTGAGAGACGAAATTCACCAGGGCACCGAACCGCAGCAAACCCAGTAACCACTGGAAAATGCCCGCAAGGAAAGTCAGAAGCAGGATCAGCGTGACGTAGTCCTGCGATGCAGGGACGGCCAGAGGACTGACGCTGGCATACAGGACGATGGAAATGGCCGCCGTAGGGCCGCAGATCAAATGCCACGACGAACCCCAGAGGCAGGCAATCAGCACCGGGATGATGGCGGCGTACAGGCCATATTCCGGTGGGAGGCCAGCGATCAGGGCGTAGGCAATCGATTGTGGCAACGCGAGAATCGCACCGCTCAGGCCGACGATCAGGTCACGACCAACGCTGGCGCGGGTTTGCCGGGGCAACCAGGTCAGGAAGGGAAAGAGTGAATGGCGGCTGGGGAAGGCCATGGGTCCTCTCGGTACGGGGTAAATCGTCAGGGTAAAGCATTGGCTCGTAGTGGGCAGATCATTGTGGCGAGGGAGCTTGCTCCCGCTCGGCTGCGCAGCAGTCGCAAATCCGGACAACTCGGTGAGGCTGATAAACCGGGTCTGCCGAAATGGGAGTGCTACGCCCTCCAGCGGGAGCAAGCTTCCTCGCCACAGGGGAACCTTACAACTTGGCTTTGACCGCCGGCAGAGCATCCTTGCCGTCCACGGTCTTCACGCCCTCCAGCCATTTATCCAGCACCACCGGATTGGCCTTGATCCACGCCTTGGCCGCGTCGGCGTTGCTGACCTTCTTGTTCACCACTTCGGCCATGATGCTGTTCTCCATTTCCTGAGTAAAACTCAGGTTGGTGAGCAGTTTGCCGACGTTCGGGCAGGCCTGTGCATAACCTTTGCGGGTCAGTGTATAAACACTGCCGGTGTCACCGAAGTACTTCTCGCCACCCTTCAGATAATGCATTTTCAACTGCACGTTCATCGGGTGTGGCGTCCAGCCGAGGAAGGTCACGAACTTCTGTTTCTTCACCGCGCGGGATACTTCGGCCAGCATCGCCTGCTCGCTGGACTCGATCAGTTTCCACTGGCCCATCTCGAAGTCATTCTTCTTGATGATCTCTTGCAGCGAAATGTTCGCCGGGGCGCCGGAACCGATGCCATAGATCTTCTTGTCGACTTCTTTGGGGTGTAGCTCGGCGTACTTGTTCAGGTCGTTAAAGTTATGCACACCCGCGTCCCAGACGTAATCCGGGACCGCCAGGGTGAACTCGGTGCCGTCGAGGTTCTTCGCCAGCTGCGTGACATCGCCGTTGGCCACGAACTTGTCGTAGAAGCCTTGCTGCGCCGGCATCCAGTTACCCAGAAACACGTCCACCTGGCCATCCTTCAGACCGCCAAAGGTGATCGGCACTGCCAGCGTGTCGACCTTGGCCTTGTAGCCCATGCCGTCCAGCAGAAACCCGGTGATGGCGTTGGTGGCGGCGATGTCGCTCCAGCCAGGGTCGGCCATCTTCACCGTTTCGCAGCTTTGCTCGGCGTAGGCCGAGGTGCTGCCCAGAGCCAGAAGCCCGACTGTCAGTACTGTGGATAACTTTTGCATGGACGTCCCCTTAACATTATTGGTTTTGGCAGGGTTGTGGATAACGGGCTTTACGCTCCAGATCGTCGAGGTCGATGTGGTTGCGCATGTACTGCTGACTGGCATCTACCAGCGGCTGGTGGTCCCAGCTCTTCAGCTTGCCGATGGTCAGGGCGTCGGCGACGAAACGCCGGCGTCGCTGACTGGCGAGCACCTRTTGGTGGATCGCCGGGATATTCCATTTGGCCCGTGCTTCGGCGAGAAAATCCTCGAACAGCTGATGATGTTGCGGCGAATGGCTGAGTTCTTCCTGTTCACGCGGGTCGTTATGCACATCGAAGAGCAGGCAAGGGTCGTCTTCGCTGTAGATGAATTTGTAGGCGCCGCGACGAATCATCATCAACGGGCTGATGGTGCCTTCGGCCATGTATTCACCGAATACCTCGTCGTGACCGCCCTGCCCTTGCAGGTGTGAAACCAGCGAGCGGCCGTCCAGCGGCAGGCCTGGCTCCAATGAGCCGCCGGCCAATTCCACAAAGGTCGGCAGCAGGTCGGCGGTGGATACCGCTGCGCTGACCCGTCCGGCGCCGAATTGCCCCGGCGCGCTGATCAGCAGCGGTACGCGGGCGGCCATTTCGTACCAGTGCATCTTGTACCAGAGACCACGCTCGCCGAGCATGTCGCCGTGGTCACCGGAGAACACGATGATGGTGTCATCGATCAGCCCGGTTTCCTCGAGTGTTTGCAGGAGTTTGCCGACGTTGCTGTCGATATAGCTGCACGCACCAAAGTAGGCACGGCGCGCGTCGCGAATCTTATCCACAGGCAGCGGCTTGTCCCACAGGTCATAGACTTTGAGCAGGCGCTGGGAGTGAGGATCGAGTTCATCCTGTGCGGGTGTTTCCGGCAAAGGGATGTCGGCGTCGTCGTACAGATCCCAGAACGCCTTGGGAATCGTGTACGGGTCGTGTGGGTGCGTCATCGACACGGTCAGGCAGAACGGCTGATCGCCATCTTCGCGGATGTGATCGAACAGGTATTGCTGGGCCTTGAACACCACCTCTTCGTCGAAATCCAGCTGATTGGTGCGTACGCAGGGCCCGGCTTGCAGCACCGACGACATATTGTGGTACCAAGTCGGCCGCACGTCCGGCTCGTCCCAGTTCACCGCCCAACCGTAGTCGGCCGGGTAGATGTCGCTGGTGAGACGTTCTTCATAGCCGTGTAACTGGTCTGGGCCGCAGAAGTGCATCTTGCCCGACAGCGCGGTGCGGTAACCGAGGCGCCGCAGGTAGTGGGCATAGGTCGGAACGTCGGCGGGGAAATCGGCCGCGTTGTCGTAAGCGCCGATCTTGCTCGGCAACTGTCCGCTGACCAGGGTGAAACGTGACGGTGCGCAGAGCGGGCTGTTGCAGTACGCGGCGTCGAACACCACACCTTCGGCGGCGAGCCGGCTCAGATTCGGCAGTTTGATGGGCGAAGGGCCGTAGAACGGCAACATTGGCGCGGCCATTTGATCGGCCATGATGAAAAGAATATTTTTGCGCTTCATGTGATCGCGGCATTCCATAGTGGATATTTATGCGAGAGTGCTGTGGTCGAGCATGCAACCCATGGAATTTGTGGTAAAGCCCACGCCAGGCAATGACTAGGATAAGCACAGCTTATGTATGACGCCCTCGGTGATTTGTCTCTGGACCTGTTGCGCGCCTTTGAAGCCGCGGCCCGCCAGCGCAGTTTCACTGCCGCTGCAGTGGAGCTCGGCACCACGCAACCGGCCATCAGTCAGCAGATCAAACGATTGGAGGAGCAGCTCGCTACACGATTGTTTGACCGCATTTATCGCGGTATCGAACTGACCGAGGCTGGCGCGATTCTGTTTGAGCAAGTTCAGCTCGGTTTACAGAATATCGACGCCGGATTGAGCGCGATCAGTGCACAGCAGCAACACGAAGTGTTGCAGGTGGCCACCGACTTCGCCTTCGCCGCGTACTGGCTGATGCCACGGCTGCACCGCTTCCATACCGCCCATCCTCAAGTGGACGTCAGCCTGGTTACCAGTGAGCGCAGCCACAACATGCTGCGCACTGATATCGATGTGGCGGTGCTGTTCGGCGATGGCCGGTTCAAGCAAGGCGAGAGCCATTGGTTGTTCAGTGAAGAAGTGTTTCCGGTGTGCAGCCCGCTGCTTTTGAAGGATCGTCCCCTGCCCTTGCCGGCTCAGTCATTGCTGGAGTTTCCGCTGTTGCACCTGCGTGGCGAACACAGCAGCAACTGGTTCGACTGGAGCGGCGTGTTTCGCGAACTGGGGATCACGTCGGCGCCAGCGCCGGGGCAACTGCGCTTCGACAATTACACCTTGCTGATTCAAGCGGCGATTGGCGGCCAAGGCGTTGCGATCGGTTGGCGGCACCTTGTGGATAACTTGCTGGCGCAAGGTCTGTTGTGTCGACCGATTGCCGAGACAGTGATTTCCAGGCTGGGTTATTACGTGGTCCTGCCCCAGCGCAAACGGCGCGGGGCGTTGATTCAAACATTTGTGGATTGGTTGATGGCGGAACAGGCCAGCAGTGCGCAATCGCTTAATGGTCTTCCTTTGCCATCGATTGCGGTATGAGGGCTTTACGGTTCCGAAGTCGCGACAAAATTCACATGCTGACCGACATGCAAATTCAGCCATAACTCATCGGCAATCCCGACGGCAACTCGGTTCAGCCGTTCCAGCGGTTCGGCCAGGCCAGGTTCCAGGCTCGTGCTGACGTGACTGAAATGCTCGATGGACAGTCCTGGTACGCCGCGTGGGGCATTCACCAGGGTCCAGTGCAATGGGCTGCTTTGCAGCGCCTCGCGGATTTCTTCAGCGGCGTGGCGTTGCAGTTCGTCTTCTATCTCCGGATCGTCCAGCACCTCGAAATCACCCACCACAAACAACCGCGCGATACCCGCGGCCTGCATGCCGTCAATCAGTGCATCCACTGCCAGCACCTGCTCGACCGGGCCAGGCACGATGGATTTTTCGATGTGTTCGCTGTTCATCGGCAACCCCGGCGCATCCAGCAGGCAGATCACCGCCGAACAGCCGGCCACGCTTTGCTTGACCCGTTTGGCATCGAACAGATTGCCGGCCTTGGTGCGCAATCCGGGGCGTGGCGCGAGTGCCGTCAGGTCATCGAGAATCGCGATCACTTCATGTTGGCGCCGCAGCATTTCCGCCATCAGCGCACTGCCCAGGCTACTCATGGCACCATAAAGCACTACCTTTACTACCGGGGTTTCGGCATTTTTCATGGCTGTGCTCCGAACGTCCTGCCTATATAACGTAAGACCTGTGGGGAACGGTGTGGGTTCGACCAGGTTCAAAGGGGTTTCAGATGCAACAGATCAAGGGCTACCACGCCCATGTCTATTTCGACGCCAATACTCTCCCGCAGGCCCGGGCCTTGTGTGAGCAGGCCGCACAATTGTTTCCACTGAAGATGGGCCGCGTGCATGAACGCCTGGTTGGCCCGCACCCGGACTGGAGCTGCCAATTGGCTTTCGAGCCGCAATACCTTGGCGAGGTATTGCCGTGGCTGGCGCTCAATCSCAAGGGGTTGGTGGTGTTCCTGCACCCGGAGACCGGCAACGATCTGCTCGACCACACCGAACACGCGATCTGGATGGGTGCGATCCGGCCGCTGGACCTGTCTGTTTTCTGATCAGAGTTGTTCTTCGGGCTCGCCGGACGGCAAATCGAGCAATGGCAGTGGGCGATATCCTGCATGGGGTCGCCAATGTCTTGCTCCCGACCCACATCTACAGACTTTCAACCCGGCCGACGACCGGTCGTACATTCGGTCAATGCTTTCATCCGCGAAAGCTGGCTGAAAGCTTCCCCGATTAGGATCGCCTCACTGCCGGCAACAGACCGGTTGGCCAACGCGAGTGTTTCATTGCCCGCCCGGCCCATTTAACAACAACAATGGTGATTCTGATGTCCGCTCCTATCCGCCTCTTCGCTGCACCTCCGCCCGTACGTTTCGTGCTTCCCGTTCTGCGCTGACCTCATCGGTTCGCCCATTCCCTAGCCGCGCTACGCCTGGAGTATTCCTATGCTGACTTTCCTTGGCTTTGCCATGGTCATCACGTTCATGTTCCTGATCATGACCAAGCGCCTGTCCGCGCTGATCGCCCTGATTATCATCCCGATCATCTTCGCCCTGTTCGGTGGCTTCTCGCCGAAGATCGGCCCGATGATGCTCGAAGGCATCACCAAGCTTGCGCCGACCGGCGTGATGCTGATGTTCGCCATCCTTTACTTCGCCCTGATGATCGACTCCGGCCTGTTTGACCCGGCCGTGCGCAAGATCCTCAAACTGGTCAAGGGCGACCCGTTGAAGGTGTCGGTTGGTACCGCCGTGCTGGCGCTGATCGTGTCCATGGACGGTGATGGCGCCACCACTTACATGATCTGCGTGGCCGCCATGCTGCCGCTCTACAGCCGCATCGGCATGAGCCCGCGGATCATGGCCGGTCTGATCATCCTCGCCGGTGGCGTGATGAACATGACCCCTTGGGGCGGTCCGACCGCTCGTGCGGCCAGTGCGCTGCATGTGGACCCGTCCGCGATCTTCGTGCCGATGATTCCGGCGATGCTGGCCGGTGTGGTGGCGATTCTGGCGATTGCCTATGTCTACGGTAAACGCGAGCGTGCGCGTCTGGGTGAATTGCATCTGGTCGGTGATGAAATCGACCACAGCGAAATCAGCGTTTCGCAGTTCCCGGACGCCCGTCGTCCAAAGCTGATCTGGTTCAACGGCGCGCTGACCCTGGCACTGATGGGCACCTTGATCGCCGGCCTGTTGCCGCTGCCAGTGCTGTTCATGGTGGCGTTCAGTATCGCGATGATCGTCAACTATCCTTGCCTGCAACAGCAGAAGGACCGCGTTGCGGCCCACGCCGGTAGCGTGTTGGCGGTGGTCGGGTTGATCTTTGCCGCGGGTATCTTCACCGGTATCCTGACCGGCACCGGCATGGTCGACGCCATGTCCAAGAGCCTGCTGGCAGTCATCCCGGATTTCCTCGGCCCGTACCTCGCCGTGATCACCGCGCTGGTGAGCATGCCGTTCACGTTCTTCATGTCGAACGACGCATTTTATTACGGCGTGTTGCCAGTGCTTGCTGAAGCCGCCAGTCATTACGGTATAACCGCGGTAGAAATGGCACGTGCCTCGATCGTCGGTCAGCCCGTCCACTTGCTGAGCCCGCTGGTACCATCGACCTACCTGTTGGTGGCCCTGGCCGGTATCGAATTCGGTGACCATCAGCGGTTCACCTTGAAGTGGGCGGTGCTGGTTTGCCTGTGCATACTGGTGGCGGCCTTGCTGATGGGGATATTTCCACTGTTCAGCACGCTATAAGCCAAGACTCGCCATGAGGGGTCCAGGCTTTGTTTGAAGCCTGGGCCCTTCGTGGTTTAAACACATCCTCAAAGGAATACACATGGAATGGCTGACCAACCCTGAAATCTGGGTTGCCTTCTTCACCCTGACCGCCCTGGAGATCGTCCTGGGCATCGACAACATCATCATGATCTCGATCCTGGTCAGCCGCATGCCCAAACACATGCAGGCGCGTACCCGGATCTTCGGCCTGGCGCTGGCCATGGTCACCCGGATTCTGTTGCTGCTGTCGATCACCTGGGTCATGCGTCTCACCGCGGACCTGTTCGAAGTGTTCGGCCAGGGTATTTCCGGGCGTGACCTGATCTTGTTCTTCGGTGGTCTGTTCCTGCTGTGGAAAAGCTCGCAAGAGATGTATCACGCGCTGGAAGGCGAGGATGAAACCAGCGACGAGCCAAGTGGCAAGGGCGGTAACTTCCTCTACACCATTATCCAGATCGCGATCATCGACATCGTGTTCTCGCTGGACTCAGTCATCACTGCCGTTGGCATGGTGTCCCACGTACCGGTCATGGTCGCGGCAATCATCGTCGCAGTGCTGGTGATGATGTGGGCTTCCGGCACCATCAGCGAGTTCATCGACAAGCACCCGTCGCTGAAAATGCTGGCGCTGTCTTTCCTGTTGATCGTCGGTACCGTGCTGATTGCCGAATCCTTCGATGTGCATGTGCCGAAAGGCTACGTCTACTTCGCCATGGCGTTCTCGCTGGCAGTGGAAGCGATCAACATCAGGATGCGCACCGCGATTGCGAAAAAACGCACACAGCAAGAGCCGGTGAAACTGCGCAAGGATGTTCCGGGTCAGTAACCCGAACACCCTGCTGTGACAAAGGGGCCTTCGGGCCCCTTTGTCATGTCTGCATCAAACTGTTTTCATGACAGTTTTGTTTCAATCGCTTCTTTAGCTATGCGATGCTGGCGTCCAGACCGTTAGCCAACTACAGCTTAAGTACAGAACGTAGAAGAACGCGGCATCGTTAACTTGCCCCGCTGGGGCGCTACCACCACAGGGGGCCTGTATGCTCACCCTGCTCAATTTGTTATCGGCCGTGGCCTTGCTGATCTGGGGCACGCACATCGTCCGAACCGGCATCCTGCGGGTTTATGGCTCCAACTTGCGCCATGTGATCGGGCAGAACATGGCCAGGCGCTGGCTGGCGTTTATCGCCGGGATCATGGTGACCGCCATGGTCCAGAGCAGCAACGCCACCGCCATGCTCGTCACTTCGTTTGTCGGTCAGGGCCTGATGGCGCTGACCCCGGCCCTGGCGACGATGCTCGGTGCCGACGTCGGTACCGCACTGATGGCGCGGGTACTGACCCTCGACCTGTCGTGGCTGTCACCGCTGCTGATCTTCCTCGGGGTGATTTTCTTTCTGTCGCGCAAGCAGACCCGGGTCGGGCAGATGGGGCGGGTCAGCATCGGTCTGGGGCTGATCATTCTGGCGCTGCAACTGATCGTCGAGGCCGCCACGCCGATCACTCATGCTCAGGGAGTGAAGGTGATTTTTGCCTCTCTGACCGGCGATATCTTGCTCGATGCGCTGGTCGGTGCACTGTTCGCGATGATTTCATACTCCAGCCTGGCCGCCGTATTGCTGACCGCGACCCTCGCCGGTGCCAGCGTGATCAGCCTGCCAGTGGCCATCGGCCTGGTGATCGGCGCCAACATCGGCAGCGGCGTTCTCGCCTTCCTCAGCACCAGCATGCAGAACGCCGCCGGCCGTCAGGTGGCGCTGGGCAGCCTGTTGTACAAACTGATTGGTCTGCTGCTGATCATTCCGGTGCTCGATCCACTGGTGCACTGGATCGACAGCTTCGACTTCAGCGCTCAGGAAATGGTCATCGGCTTCCACCTGCTCTACAACACCGCGCGCTGCCTGATCCTGTTGCCCAGCGTCGGGCTGATGGCCAGGCTCTGTGCTTGGCTGCTGCCGGAACGGCCGGACATCAACGGCACGGCCAAGCCGCGGCACCTTGACCCGACGGCATTGGTGACCCCCAGCCTGGCGCTGGCCAATGCCGCCCGGGAAACCCTGCGCATCGGCGATCTGGTCGACAACATGCTCGAAGCCATGCTCGCCGTACTGCGTGGCAAACAGACCGCCGTTACCCAGGAAATCCGTCGCCTGACCGATGATGTCGAAGCGCTCTACAGCGCGATCAAACTCTATCTGGCGCAAATGCCTCGGGAAGACCTCAGCGAACAAGATAGCCAACGGTGGGCTGAAACCATCGAGCTGGCGATTAACCTGAAACTGGCCAGTGACCTGATCGAACGCATGCTGCGCAAGGTTCAGCAGCAGAAAACCGCGCAGCGGCGGTCGTTTTCCGAGGTCGGTCTGGAAGAATTGGCGGGCCTGCACAGCCAGCTGATTGCCAACCTGYGCCTGGGGTTGTCGGTGTTCCTCAGTTCCGATCCGGAAAGTGCTCGCCAGTTACTGCGTGAGAAACGTCGCTTTCGCGCACAGGAACGCCGCCTGGCCCACGCTCATGTCAGTCGTTTGCACCGTAAGATTGTGCAAAGCATCGAGACCAGTTCGCTGCATCTGGAGCTGATCGCTGACATGAGGCGCCTCAATTCGCTGTTTTGCAGCAGTGCCTATGCGGTGTTGGGCACTTCGGACACCGGTGCTCTGGCGGTCGACGATTTGGCTGACATCACTCATTCACCCTGAACGTCCACAGTTGCCTGAAGTCTGTTGTACTTACGCTGTCGTACGGAAACTCGTTATGCGCTGTCTGCTATTCGCTTGTCTGTTGCTCGGCGCCCTGCCCTCATTTGCCCTGGATCGCTTTCAGGTCGAGGGCTATACGCTGCCCAACGGCCTGCAATTGGTCCTCAAACCGGGCACCGAGCGCGGGCATGTGGCGATTCGGCTGGTAGTCGGCGTGGGTCTGGATGATTTCAGCTGCGCCGACAAGGAGCTGCCGCATCTGCTCGAACACTTGCTGTTCAGCGGCATCGACGCCACCGGCGAAGGTGGTCTGGAGGAGCGCATGCAGGCCCTGGGTGGTGAGTGGAACGCTTACACCAGCAACGCCGACACCACGTTCGTCATCGAAGCACCGGCGAAAAACCAGCGTAAGGCCCTCGATCTGTTGTTGGCTCTGCTGACCCAGACCCGTATCGACGACAACGCTATCAACGTCGCCAAGCAGGTGGTCGAGCGCGAAGACGGTGGCCATTATTCGCACCTGCAACGCTGGCTGGATCGCCAGGACCTGGGCCACACCGCCAGTAATCAGTTGGCGGTGGAACTGGGCCTCAAATGCCAGGAGCGCGCCGAAGTCAGTCACCTGACCCGCGAGCAACTGGAGAAGGTGCGCAAAGCCTGGTACGCGCCCAACAACATGACCCTGATCGTGGTCGGCGAGCTCGACCGCCTGCTGCCGGCCTATCTGGAACGGGCGTATGGCGCGCTCGTAGCCGTCGAGCCTGCCGATCACCTGCCCTTGCCGACAATCCAGGCCAGCGCGGCCCACGAGCGTACTCTGAGCCACGGTTTTGTCGGTGGCGGCGCCAAGTTGCACTGGCTGGTGCCGGAACCGGTGCAGGAAGACCAGCCCGACGAAACGTTCGATCTGCTCAAGGACTACCTGGACTGGGCGCTTTATCGCCAACTGCGCCTGGTCCATGGGTTGTCCTATGGGCCCTCGGCCGAGCGTGAGGTGTTTGGCGGAGTGGGCTTCATGAGCCTGAACGCCGACCTTGAACGCGGCGACGTGCCGGCAGCTGAACAGGTGCTGGATGAGCTCAAAGCCGGTTTGCTCAAGGACGGTCTCGACGCCACCACCTTCGCCCGCCTCAAGCAGGCCGCCATCGCCCGTCAGGCCTGGGCCGTGCAAGGCAATAGCGCCCTGGCGGATTACTACTGGAGCGCCCTTGGGGACTACGAGGACGGCCATTTCACCAACCCGGCCAAGGCACTGCAAGAAGTGACGCTGGCCGAGGCGAACCAGGCGATGCGTGAGTTGCTGCTGCAACCGGGGTATTTGCGGATCGAGAAGCCGTTGGTGAGTTATGACCAGTTGATGTGGGCGATTGCCGGGGTATTTGGATTGATGGTGCTTGGGGCATTGGGTTGGCGTGTTCACCGCAGAAAGTAGTTATTTCCCTGTGGCGAGGGAGCTTGCTCCCGCTCGGCTGCGCAGCAGCCGTAAACCGGTATCGGAGATCTACTTGAAATTACGCGGTGGGTGGTTTTAGGGCCGCTTCGCGACCCAGCGGGAGCAAGCTCCCTCGCCACAGGGTTTGGGGTTGGTCAACGTAACCGGAACCCTCGCCACAGGCCCCCTCGGACGGTACCCTGTCGGGGATTTTTCCCACGACTATTGTGAACCGCCGAATGCCGACTCTGACCCTGTACATACAGCGCATCCTGGAATTGATGAAGCGCTACCCCGGGGTCATCGCGCTCGGCGGTTTCATTTCCGGGGTCGGCAGCTTCATCTTGGTGGATCGCCAACAAAGCCTGGCGACCTGGATCACCACCATCATGCTGGTCAGCTGGGTCTGGCTGATGCTGGAAAACAGCCTCACTGAGTTGTTCGCCAAGGTCTTCAAGCGCGAAATACCCCAGCCCCTGCTGCGTTATGCGACGCAGATGATCCATCAGGAAAGCCTGTTCTTCGTCCTGCCGTTCTTTTTCATCACCACCACCTGGAACAGCGGCCAACTGTTTTTCACGGGGTTGTTGGGCATGGCGGCGTTGATCTCGATCACCGACCCGCTCTACTACAAATGGCTGGCGCCGCGCCGCTGGGCGTTCCTGGCGCTGCATACCCTGACCCTCTTCGCCGCCCTGCTGACCGCCCTGCCCGTCATCCTGCACCTGACCACCTCCCAGAGCTTCAAACTGGCGCTGGGCATCGCCATGGTGCTGTCGTTCCCCAGTCTGGCGTCGATCTTCCCGATTCGGACCGTGCGCAATGCGTTGGCGATCCTCAGCATCACCGTGGGCATCGGCGCTGTCGGCTGGGTGCTGCGTTCCTGGGTTCCGCCGGCCACCCTGTGGATGACCGATGTGGCGATCAGCACCCAAATGCAGGACCGCACCCCCGGCAAGAGCCTGGAAGAAGTCAGCGCCGAGCAGATTCGTGGCGACGGTTTGTACGCCTACACCGCGATCAATGCCCCACGGGGGCTGGACGAGCGGATTTATCACGTCTGGATGTTCAACGGTAAAGAGGTCGACCGCATCCCTCTGGATATCCACGGCGGGCGCAAGGAAGGCTACCGCGCCTGGACCCACAAGCAGAATTTCCCCGGCAATCCCGCGGGTAAATGGCAAGTTCGGGTGCTCACCGAAGACGGCCAGTTGATCGGCGTGCTGCGCTTCAAGGTCATGGACAGCACACCCATCAAAGATAAGTAACGCGGTTCGTGCTATTAATCTGGTCTGCGCAATTGCCGAACAAGCAGGAGCTTATGACCAGCAGCACAACGCCTGGCAATGTCCGACTGGATACCTCGCACATCCCTGCCCTGCTGCGGGTCACGGGTGACTGGACGCTCGCTCATTACGCCGATCTCAGCCACCTGAGCGAAAAGCTCCGTGGCCAATACGACAACAACACCCCCATCGACCTCAACGGCCTCGGTGCCCTGGACACGGCGGGTGCATCGCTGTTGGTGGAGTTGCTGGGTTCCGAGCGTCTGGGCAAGTCCGCCGAACACCCTGATTGCACCCTTTCCTCCGCCGATCGCGCCTTGCTGCAGACGGTGTATTGCTCGCTGACTGATTTCTGCGTACCGATCAAAGAGCCGGAAATCAGCGTCGGCATTCAACTGCTGACCCGTATCGGCCGTGCGGTCGATGCGGTCTGGCAGGACGCCCTGCAGGTGCTGGGTTTTGTCGGCCTGATCCTGCAAACCATCGCGCGCGGGCTGTTTTGTCCCAAGCGCTGGCGCCTCACGCCGATGGTCGCGCACATTGAGCAGACTGGCCTCGACGCCGCTCCCATCGTCGCCCTGCTGACCTTTATGGTGGGCGCCGTGGTAGCGTTTCTCGGTGCGACTGTGCTGGCGAGCTTCGGCGCGAGCATTTTTACCGTGGACCTGGTGGCGTTTTCTTTTTTGCGCGAATTCGGCGTGTTGCTCACCGCGATCCTGATGGCCGGCCGCACCGCCAGTGCGTTCACCGCGCAGATCGGCTCGATGAAGGCCAACGAAGAAATCGATGCGATCCGCACCCTCGGCCTCGACCCGATGGAGTTGCTGGTGGTGCCGCGGGTATTGGCGTTGCTGGTGGCGCTGCCGATGCTGACCTTCCTGGCGATGTTGTCGGGGATTGTCGGCGGTGGCGTGGTGTGTGCGCTGTCGCTGGATATATCGCCGGCGATGTTCCTGTCGCTGCTGCAATCGGACATCGGTGTTCAGCACTTCCTGGTGGGGATCGTCAAAGCGCCGATTTTTGCGTTCCTGATCGCCGCCATCGGCTGTCTTGAAGGCTTCAAGGTCAGCGGCAGCGCCGAGTCCGTCGGCGCGCACACCACGTCGAGTGTGGTGCAGTCGATTTTCGTGGTGATCGTCCTCGATGCCGTGGCCGCATTGTTTTTCATGGAGATGGGCTGGTGAGTCGTCTACCCCGAGCGCCTTCCGAGGCGGTGATCGAAGTCCGTGGGCTGTGCAATCGCTTCGGCCGCCAGAGCGTGCACGAGAACCTCGACCTGGATTTGTACAAAGGCGAAATTCTGGCGGTGGTCGGCGGTTCCGGCAGCGGCAAATCGGTGCTGTTGCGCAGTATCGTCGGCTTGCGCCAGCCCAGCGAAGGGCTGGTGAAGGTCTTCGGCAAGAACTTGCCGAGCTTGTCGGAGCACGAGCGCTCGCTGGTCGAACGGCGCTTCGGTGTGTTGTTCCAGAAAGGCGCCCTGTTCTCTTCGCTGACAGTGACCGAGAACGTCGCCCTGCCCCTTATCGAACACGCCGGCCTGAGCCGTACCGATGCCGAGCACCTGGCGGCGGTGAAGCTGGCGTTGGCCGGATTGCCGTTGTCGGCGGCCGACAAGTACCCTGCTTCACTGTCTGGCGGCATGATCAAGCGCGCCGCCCTGGCCCGGGCGCTGGCGCTGGACCCGGACATTCTGTTTCTCGACGAGCCCACCGCTGGTCTCGACCCGATTGGCGCGGCGGCGTTCGATCAATTGATTCTGACCCTGCGCGACGCGTTGGGTTTGAGTGTGTTTCTGGTCACCCACGACCTCGATACGCTCTACACCATCACCGACCGGGTGGCGGTGCTGGCGCAAAAGAAAGTACTGGTGGCGGATGCCATCGACAAGGTTTCGGAAACCGACGACGCGTGGATTCACGAATACTTCCATGGCCCTCGCGGCCGCGCGGCGCTGACGGCCGCTAACCAGCTCAACGAGGTCTGACATGGAAACCCGAGCCCATCACGTATTGATCGGCCTGTTCACCGTCATAGTGGTGGCAGGCGCCCTGCTCTTCGGTCTGTGGCTGGCCAAGTCCAGCGTCGACACCGAATTCAAGGATTACGAAATCGTCTTCAACGAGGCGGTCAGCGGTTTGTCCAAGGGCAGCGCCGTGCAGTACAGCGGGATCAAGGTCGGCGACGTAGTGACGCTGCGCCTGGACCCGAACGATCCACGCCGGGTGTTGGCGCGGATCCGCCTGGGCGGCGATACCCCGATCAAGGAAGACACCCAGGCCAAACTGGCGCTGACCGGGATCACCGGCACCTCGATCATTCAGCTCAGCGGTGGTACACCGCAAAGTCCGACACTCAAGGGCAAGGGCGGCAATTTGCCGACCATCGTGGCATCACCCTCGCCTATCGCCCGTTTGATGAGCGACAGTAACGATCTGATGACCGGTGTGAACGTGTTGATGCAGAACGCCAATCAGATGTTTTCTTCGGAAAACGTCGAGCGCATCAGCAAGACCCTTGAGCATCTGGAGCAAACCACCGGCATCATCGCCGACCAGCGCGGCGACATCGGCCAGGCCATGCAGCAACTGGCGTCGATCAGTAAACAGGCCTCCGCCACACTCGAACAAACCGCTGGGCTGATGCGCAACGCCAACAGCCTGCTCAACGATCAGGGCAAGCAGATGTTTGGCAGTGCCGAGCAAGCCATGAAGTCCCTGGAACGGAGCAGCGCGACCATCAACTCATTGCTTACCACTAATCAGGATTCCCTCAACAACGGCATGCAGGGCCTCAATGGCCTGGCGCCGGCAGTGCGTGAGTTGCGCGACACCTTGAGCTCGCTGCGCACCATTTCCCAGCGGCTTGAGGCCAACCCCAGCGGTTACCTGCTGGGCAGTGACAAGAACAAGGAGTTCACGCCATGAAGCTGATCCCGTTAGCCTTGGCTGTCGGTTTTGCCCTGACCAGTGCCTGCTCGATTCTGCCCAAGTCCGAGCCATCCGATGTCTACCGGTTGCCCTCGGCCCAGAGCGGCGCACCGGCCAATCACAGCACGGCGCTGCACTGGTCGCTGCGGCTGGCCAAGCCGCAGACCAGCGAAGCCTTGAACAACCCGAAGATCGCCGTGATCCCTCAAGGTGACCTGATCAGCAGCTACAAGGCTTCCCGCTGGAGCGACCCGGCGCCGGTGCTGCTGCGCAATCGTCTGCTCGATGGTTTCCAGCGTGACGGTCGGGTGCCGTTGCTCAGCACCGATGACAGCAATTTGCAGGCGGACCTGGAGCTGGGCGGCAATCTGCAGGCGTTCCAGACCGAATACCAAGGCACGACGGCGAGCGTGGTCGTGCGGCTGGATGCATTGCTGGTGCGTGGGTATGACCAGCGCATCCTCGCCAGTCGGCGCTTTGAAGTGCGTCAGCCGTTGAGCGATGTGAAGGTGCCGGCGGTGGTCGCCGGGTTCGGCCAGGCCAGCGACCAGTTGACGGCACAGGTGGTGGCCTGGACGGTGGAGCAGGGTCAGAAAGTCGTGCCGCCGCTGAGGCCCTGAAGCCACCGCTGAACCCTGTGGGAGTGGGTTTGCCCCCACAGGGTTTTCGTTTAGCCGAAGAACCAGTAGCAAACCCCGATGGCCCCCAGCACCCCGCCAAGCTCCGCCAGCAGCGCACAGCCCACTGCATGCCGTGCACGCTGGATGCCCACCGCGCCGAAATACACCGCCAAGACATAGAAGGTCGTTTCGGTACTGCCCTGGACTGTCGCCGCCACCAGCGCCGGGAAGCTGTCCACCCCCTCGGTCTTCATGGTTTCAATCAGCATTGCCCGGGCGGCACTGCCGGAGAACGGTTTGACCATGGCCGTCGGCAGCGCATCGACGAAGCGTGTGTCCCACCCGGCCCACGCCACCAGGTGACGAATCCCGTCCAGACCGAAGTCCAGCGCCCCGGACGCCCGCAGCACACCCACGGCGCAGAGCATCGCCACCAGATATGGCAGCAGGTTCTTGGCGACGTCGAAGCCTTCTTTGGCGCCTTCGACGAATGCCTCGTAGACCTTCACCTTGCGTAATGCGCCGATGATCATAAACAGCATGATCAAGCCGAACAGCGTCACGTTGCCGAGGACCGATGACAGGCTCGCCAGCGCGGTCGCCGAGAGCGTCGCCAGCAGTGCCATGAAGCCGCCAAGGGCGAGGGCGCCGGGAATCAGGTACGCCAGCACCACCGGGTCCCAGATGCGCAGGCGTTGCATGAACGCTACGCTCAGGAAGCCGACGATGGTTGAGCAGCTGGTGGCGAGCAGGATCGGCAGGAACACCAGCGTCGGATCGGGCGCGCCTTGCTGGGCGCGGTACATGAAGATCGTCACGGGCAGCAGGGTCAGGGAGGAGGCGTTGAGCACCAGGAAGAGGATCTGCGCGTTGCTGGCGATCGTTGCACTGGGGTTGAGCTCTTGCAGCGCCTTYATGGCTTTGAGGCCGATCGGTGTGGCGGCGTTGTCCAGGCCCAGGCCGTTGGCGGCGAAGTTCAGGGTGATCAGGCCGATGGCGGGATGGCCGGCCGGCACTTCCGGCATCAGACGCAGGAACAGTGGCCCCAGCGCCTTGGCCAGCCACTCGACGATCCCGGCCTTCTCGGCGATCCGCAGAAAGCCCAGCCAGAGGGTGAGGGTGCCGAACAACAGGATCATGACCTCGACCGACAATTTGGCCATGGCGAAAATACTTTCCACCATCGCCGCAAAGATCCCGGCGTTACCACCGATCAGCCACTGCGCCAGCGCCGATACGGCTGCCACGATGAAGAAGCCAAGCCACAGGCCATTAAGCATCAGTCAAATCCCCCGGAAGATGCGGCGAATGATAGCGGGGTAGGCAGAAACGACAAACCCCGGATTTCTCCGGGGTTTGTTGGGGGCTCTTGTGGGAGCGGGCATTAGTTGCTGGAGGTTTCACCAACCGGCAGCTTTTCCTTGCTGCGCCAGTGCGGCAGGGAGTTCCAGTAGCGCTGGCCCTTGGCGTCGTCGTACATGCCTTCCCAACGCGAGATGACCAGCACGGCCAAGGCGTTGCCGATCACGTTCAGCGCGGTACGGGCCATATCCATGATGCGGTCRACRCCGGCGATRAAYGCCAGGCCTTCCAGCGGAATACCGACGCTGCCCAGAGTGGCCAGCAACACCACGAAGGACACACCCGGTACGCCGGCGATGCCTTTAGAGGTGACCATCAGGGTCAGCACCAGCAGCAGTTGCTGGCTGATCGACAGGTCGATGCCGTACAGCTGGGCAATGAAGATCGCCGCGATGCTCTGGTACAGGGTCGAACCGTCGAGGTTGAACGAGTAGCCGGTCGGTACCACGAAGCTGCAAATGGCTTTCGGCGCACCGTAGGCTTCCATCTTCTCGATCACGCGCGGCAGCACGGTTTCGGAACTGGCGGTGGAGTAGGCCAGGACCAGCTCATCCTTGAAGATGCGCATCAGCTTGATCACCGAGAAGCCGAACAGGCGAGCGATCAGGCCCAGCACCACGAAGGCGAAGAAGGCGACGGCGAAGTAAACCAGGACGACCAACTTGGCCAGTGGCAGCAGGGAGGCGAAGCCGAAGTTGGCCACGGTCACCGCGATCAGTGCGAACACGCCGATCGGGGCGTAGTTCATGATCATGTGGGTGACTTTGAACATGCTTTCCGACACGCCCTGGAACATCTTCACCAGAGGTTCGCGCAGGTCCGATTGCAGGCTCGACAGACCGAGACCGAACAACACGGAGAAGAAGATGATCGGCAGCATCTCGCCGCGCATCATGGCCGCAAAGATGTTCGACGGGATCAGGTTGAGGATGGTTTCGATGAACGCGTGTTCATGCTGAACCTCGGCAGCAGTGGCCTGGTACTTGGAAATATCCACGGTACCCAGGGTGCTCATGTCGATGCCGCTGCCCGGATGGACCACGTTGGCCAGCACCAGACCGACCAGAATGGCGATGGTGGTGACGATCTCGAAGTAAATGATGGTCTTCAGACCGATACGCCCGAGTTTTTTCGCGTCCCCAACGCCAGCGATGCCGACGACCAGCGAGGAGATTACGATCGGGATCACGATCATCTTGATCAGACGGATAAAGATATCGCCTGCTGGTTGCAGGACGTTGCTGATCCACCAGGCCTTTTCAGCGCTGAAGTGGTTGAGCAGTGCACCTATTGCTATCCCCAGAACCAGACCGATGAGGATCTGCCAGGCGAGGCTAAGCTTTGCCTTCTTCATATCTTTACCCTTACTTGCGTTTGACTCAGGCCGATGCATGAACTGCAACGCTCAATGGCGAAGCCGTCTTGCACCAACCCCCGTATAAGGTCCCCGCGAGCGAGCATTTACAGCTCTCTGGCAGCGAAAAAGGCGCAACTATTCCGATGCGGGGAAGCGCCGTCTAATGCCGTAAACGCCTACCCTATGCCGAATCGGCATGAGATTTTTCAACTGAAACCCACGTCCCAGCCGGTTCGAATGCGACATTTCGGCAGGTATAAGTGCCGTGAACCGGCCATTTCAGCGCCGGTTGATGTTTTTTTGAACCAGTGAAAATTTAGGAGATGTCCTACGTTCGACTGCGATTTTTCTTCTCATGAAAGTCAGAGCTTTCTCGATATACGGTCACGAAGAAACACCGCGAAACGGTTTTGCGGGGAATATGCAGCAAGAACATATGAGCAGAATGCTCTAGATCAACGTTTTGCACGTTGAAGCTCTCCGCAAGTCCGTCGAGCCACGCTAGGCCGACGAACTTGCGTCGCAGCTTCACCTGACCCGGCCCTTGCGCGGCTACTCCCTGTACCCGTAGGTCACTCCGACCCTGAAGCAGTCAGAACGTCCCGACCCCTTGGTCATGCGTCTACCGTCCTCGGGTAGCGCAGTGGAAAGAAGCGTGAGGCCTCTTTCGTGTTTCGAACTCAATACCGGCGTGGATCTTTCTTCAGTCGCGCCATCCACATCTTCTGCATGCCTTCGTCCGGTTTACCGAGTAAGCGGTAGTCGGCATGTCGCGTGGGTGGCCGCGATCGTCATGGCACTGCCGCCCAGAAGCAGGGCGGCCGCCAATGTCTTTAACCAAAACACACATATCAACCTCGACCGCGACGGCCAAAGAAGAAGGAAGCAATGAACATCACCAGGAATACGACAAAGAGAATCTTGGCGATACCCGTGGCGGTGCCCGCGATACCACCGAAGCCCAATACTGCAGCGATGATGGCAATGATCAGGAATGTGATTGCCCAGCTCAACATGGTGATTCTCCTTACGCTTCTATTTAAGGATGTTGCTTGTGGTGCATTTCCCGGCGCGTTGAGCGCGCCAAGTTCGTTTGCTTAAAACACCCAACGTTCCTGGGAGGGCGTCTCGTCCACAGGCCGGGCCTGGTCGACGCCCATCATTCGTATTGAGGCGTTGTCAGCCGGGTTGCTGCTGACGGCGCTGAAGTGGCTTTGGGGGGGATGTGGAATCGAAAGGTGCACTGGCGCCGGTTGCGCGCTTTGCTCCCAACGCATGTACTGCTGGCCACCAATCAGGGTGATCAACAACGCCAACAGGGCAAACAAGCCTTGCTGGACATGCAGTGGCGAAAGACGCAATTGGGCGGCACTTTGGCGATTCATCCTGAAGTTCCTCCCATACGGGTAGTGATCTTTGGCGGGCGCTGGTTCATTAAATGCCCTGATTACCTAGACCATTGCAGCCTGCATGCCAGCTTTAATAAAGAATAAATACGATAGAAATCAAAAGGTTATTGTGTTTGTAGAAAACGTTTTAGACGCATCCTGCACGATGATCCGTTTGCAGTCGTGCGTAATGCACGATGAGTTCGCAGGCACTTTCAATATTTTTGGAATTGCGGGGAGGGCGTAGATGTCAGAAAGGGACGCAGGCAATCGCTGAAAGAATGGTCTGTAAATAAAAGTTCAAATAAATCAGCGTATTAGCTGAACTTTGAGTAGATAGATAGCCTGTTGTGGCTGGAATCGACCAGAATCAATCATGCAACTTGCCCGATTTTTCCGGGACTAACCAAGAACACCTATTAAAGGAGCGTAGGAACATGGAATCAGCCACTGAGCATCAAGGCCGCATTCTGCTGGTGGACGACGAATCCGCCATCCTTCGAACCTTTCGCTATTGCCTCGAAGACGAAGGCTACAGCGTGGCCACCGCGACCAGCGCTGCTCAGGCCGAAGCCTTGTTGCAGCGTCAGGTTTTCGATCTGTGCTTCCTCGATTTGCGCCTGGGTGAAGACAATGGCCTCGATGTGCTGGCCCAGATGCGAATTCAGGCGCCCTGGATGCGTGTGGTGATCGTCACCGCTCACTCCGCCGTAGACACTGCCGTGGATGCAATTCAGGCCGGTGCCGCCGACTATCTGGTCAAACCTTGCAGCCCTGATCAGTTACGTCTGGCCACCGCCAAACAGCTGGAAGTGCGGCAACTCTCGGCACGCCTGGAAGCCCTCGAAGGTGAAGTGCGTAAACCCAAGGAGGGGCTGGACTCCCACAGCCCGGCGATGAAAGTGGTGCTTGAAACCGCACGCCAGGTCGCCAGTACCGACGCCAACATTCTGATTCTCGGAGAGTCCGGCACCGGTAAAGGTGAGCTGTCACAGGCCATTCATGGCTGGAGCAAACGCCAGAAGAAATCCTGCATCACCATCAACTGCCCCTCCCTGACAGCGGAATTGATGGACAGTGAACTCTTCGGCCACAGCCGTGGCGCGTTCACCGGTGCCAGCGAAAGCACCTTGGGGCGTGTCAATCAGGCTGATGGCGGAACGTTGTTTCTCGACGAGATCGGCGATTTTCCCCTGACCTTGCAGCCAAAGTTGCTGCGTTTCATCCAGGACAAGGAATACGAGCGTGTGGGTGACCCGGTGACCCGTCGCGCCGACGTGCGAATCCTCGCGGCTACCAACCTCAACCTTGAAGACATGGTCCGCGACGGGCGCTTTCGTGAGGATTTGCTCTATAGGCTGAACGTCATCACTTTGCACCTGCCGCCGCTTCGCGAACGCAGGGAAGACATCCTGAACCTGGCTGACCGTTTCCTGGCGCGCTTCGTCAAGGAATACTCGCGTCCGGCCCGGTGTTTCAGCGACGAGGCCCGCGAGGCGCTGCTCAGCTACCGCTGGCCCGGCAATATCCGCGAGCTGCGCAACGTGGTGGAACGGGCGAGCATTATTTGTCCGCAGGAGCGGGTCGAGATCAGCCACTTGGGCATGGCCGAAGCTCCGACCAACAATACGCCACGCATTGGCGCCGCGTTGAGCTTGGATGAGTTGGAGAAAGCCCACATCGGCGCGGTCCTTGCCACCGCCGATACCCTGGATCAGGCGGCCAAGACCCTGGGTATCGACGCCTCGACCCTGTACCGCAAACGCAAGCAGTACAACCTGTGAGCTGCACCCGATGAAACTGGCGATGACATTGCGCACCCGGTTGTTCCTGAGTATTTCAGCCTTGATCACCGTGGCGCTGCTCGGGCTGTTGCTAGGCCTGGTCAGCGTGATGCAGATGGCTGGTACACAGGAGGCCCTGATCCGTGACAACTTCGTCAGGCTGGACCTGGGATTGAAGCTGCGCCAGACCCTGGGTGATCAACTGATCATCATGCTCGGCGAGAAGCCTGATCCCGCGGCGCTCGAGGCATCCCGACAGCATTACCTCGAATTGCTCGATGAAGGCATTGCTCGCGAGCCGTCCAGCGAGGGCGCCCAGTACGGGTTCAAAAAGGCCAAGGCTGATTACCAGAGCTTTCTGCAGGCCTACGATCTTTCCCGCGATACGGCACAGGTGCTCACTGGGGGCGGGGATCTCACGGAAAAATTCAACACGTTGCGCAACGGTTTGATCGCCGAACAGAAGCGCGCGCTGGATAACATCAGTGAAACCGAACGCCAGGCCCGGGACCGCGCGTTGCTGATTGCCGGCCTGCTCGGGTTGATCGGGGTGGGGGTGCTGTTCATCGGGTTCATTACCGCCCATGCGATCGCCCAGCGTTTCGGAGCTCCGATCGAGGCCCTGGCGGCGGCGGCTGACAACATCGGCCAAGGCAATTTCGAAGTGACTCTGCCGATTTCCTCCGCAGTGGAAATGAACCAGCTGACCCGACGCTTCGGAATCATGGCCGAGGCCCTGCGACAGCACCAAGCCACTAATATCGACGAGCTACTCGCCGGACAGCAGCGTTTGCAAGCAGTGCTCGATAGCATCGACGACGGTTTGCTGATCATTGATCGTCAAGGTCAGCTCGAGCACCTCAATCCGGTGGCTCAGCGCCAGTTAGGCTGGGACACCGAGCGTCTCGGCCAAGGGCTGGGCACGGCACTTGAGCGTCCCGAACTGGATGAACAACTGCACCTGGTGCTGCGCGGCGGCACCCTGGAGCGAGTGCCGGACGACCTGAGCATCGAGGTTGACGGGGAGTCGCGATTGCTGACGTATAGCCTGACGCCGGTCAGCCATACCCAGGGGCATATTCTCGGCGCCGTGATGGTGTTGCATGACGTCACCGAGCAGCGTGCCTTCGAACGGGTGCGCAGCGAGTTCGTCTTGCGTGCTTCCCATGAGTTACGCACGCCAGTCACCGGGATGCACATGGCATTCGGCCTGTTCCGCGAGCGGGCGCATTTTGCCGAGGATTCCCGTGAGGCCGACTTGCTGAACACCGTGAATGAAGAAATGCAGCGCTTGATGCAGTTGATCAACGACCTGCTGAATTTCTCTCGCTATCAGAATGGCCTGCAAAAACTCACCCTGGCGCCGTGCTCCATCAAAGATTTACTGGAGCAGGCCCAGGCACGCTTTGCCGGCCCGGCGCAGGAGAAGGGCATTGAGCTGTTGGTGGAAGTGCAGGGAACGTTGCCACGGCTGCAAGCTGATCAGGCGCAACTGGAGCGGGTGCTCGATAACCTGATCGACAACGCCTTGCGTCATACCTCCCGCGACGGGCTGATACGTTTGCAGGCTCGACGTCATGGGGAGCGGGTGATTATCAGTGTCGAAGACAACGGCGAAGGCATTGCCTACAGCCAGCAAGGAAGGATATTCGAGCCTTTTGTTCAGGTCGGCCGCAAGAAGGGCGGCGCCGGGCTCGGTCTGGCGCTGTGCAAGGAGATCGTGCAGTTGCACGGTGGGCGGATGGGCGTGTATTCACGGCCGGGGCAGGGTTCGCAGTTCTACATGGCGCTGGCGGTATAAGCCTGAACCCTCTCAGTCTTCGTCATCCAGACGCCGCGTTGCCTGTCGGCGGCCACGGGTAATCAATTCGATGAATTGCACAGCGCTCAATGGGTGCGCGAACAGCCAGCCCTGACCGAACTTCACCCCCTCGCTGCTCAGAAACTCTGCCTGGGCTTCATGTTCGATGCCCTCGGCAATCACCTTGAGTTGCAGGGCCTGGGCCATGCGAATGATGTGCGGTGCCACGCCGCTGCTGGCGGCGTCATGACCCAGCGCGTCGATAAATGCCTTGTCGATTTTCAGGCAGTCCACGGGCAGTGTTTGCAGGTAGGCGAGGCTGCAATAGCCAGTGCCGAAGTCATCGATCAGCACCTGATGCCCGACATCGCGCAAGGCCTGCAGGTTTTCTCTGGCCACCACGACATCAACCAATCCGCGCTCGRTCACCTCAAAGGCAATCTGTCTGGCGGCTACACGGTGCAAGGCCAGCAGGCGCGCCATCACCTGACCGATACGCGGCACCATGACGTCGCAGGCCGCCAGGTTGACCGAGATATACAACTGCGGATTGGCGCGCAACAGTTGTCCGAGCTGTTCCAGCAGGCGCTGTAATACGAAATCAGTCATCTGGCGGATCTGGCCGGTGTTTTCCGCCATGGGAATGAACAGCTCGGGGCTGGTCAAGGTGCCGTCCGGCCTTCGCCAGCGCAGCAAGGCTTCGGCTCCGACACAGTTGCGACTGTCGAGGTCGAAGATCGGTTGATACAACACCTGCAATTCGCCTCGTTGTATCGCGCCGTGCAGTTCGGCATCCAGTGATTGACGCTGGCGCACCAGCAGAAACACCAGAATGCCTACGCAGGCACTTAGCGCGAGGCTGGCCGGAAGCAGCCACCACCAAACGGCCGGCACATGCATCCCGGTACGCGGGGTGATCAGCACCAGTTGGTATTCGGGAGTGTTGGTCGGCATTCGGTAAATCAGGCGGGTAGGGGTGACTTGCAGTGCATCGTGATTTTTCGGGGGCCAGGGTTGCGTCGGGGGCCACTCCTGCTCGGCACCGAGCACGGGAATCGCGCGGGTGTCGTGGTCGAGCACCACCAGCAGGCTGCTCCCCGGAGACAGATCAACCATGTCGGTCAAATGCCCGCGAGACGTAGCCACCCGGAAATTGCCACGCCCCAGCATCAGTGCGGCGCGGTTCTCATCGGGTTCGGTGGTGGTGTTCAACCAATAGCTGTAGGTGGGGCCCTCGATGTCCGGTGGCCGGATCACCGAAAGCCCTTCCTGGCGTGGGCGGTTGGAGCAGATTCCTGAAGCATCCATGTAAGCGGCTTCGTAAACGAAGCGGTAATTGAAGCTGACTTGCTGCAATGTGGCGATCATTTCATCATCGCAGCCCCGCAGCGGTTGAGCTTCAAGGTCGTCGAGGCTTTCGCGCAGTTGCCCGAACAGCTGCTCCAGACGGACCAGAAAGCGCTCCCCCTGGGCGTTCATCTCCTGGCTTTCGTTGTCCTCGACCTGATGCATCGCAATGAACAGACTGCCGGTCATCAGCAGCGTGGCACTCAAGGCAGCCGCCAGCGTCGCCAGAAACCAAGGGCGATAGAACCAGCTACGCAGCTTCTCTCGAGCAGCCGTCATCATGGAATATCCGAAGGATTACCAATGAGTTATAGCTGCTGATTGGGAAAAGACCCTGACCGTCGGGCGGGCGTCATTATTTTGTCTGGTTCAACACCTGGAGAAGCGCCGCGGTTTGCGCGTCCGGCGTGCCGTCGAAACGGGACGGGCGAAAATGCAGCTGAAAAGCCGCCAGCACATTGCGTGTCGCTGCATCCAGTTCGCCGGTTTGTGGCGTGGCGTAGCCCAGGCGGGCAAGTTGTGCCTGAAACCAACTGATGCTTGGCAGCTGCACGGCGAACTGCGCTTGCTGACGCGCCACGGCCTGCTCGTTCGGCCAGATTCCCAGGCCTTCGGCCGCCAGGCGTTTCCAGGGGAACAGCGGGCCAGGGTCGAGCTTGCGCATGGGGGCGATGTCGCTATGGCCGATGATATGGCGAGGGCTGATGCCCTGGCGCTTGCTGATGTCCTTGAGCAGAAAGATCATCGATTGGACCTGGGCTTCGCTGTAGGGATACCAGAGACGCCCGGTCGGGGTGTCCTGGAAGCCCGGATTGACGATTTCGATGCCAATGGAACTGGAATTCAGCCAGGTCCGGCCTTGCCATTGGCTTTCGCCGGCGTGCCAGGCTCGAAGATTTTCATCCATCAGCTTATAGATGGTGGCGTGCTCGTCGTCGCCGATCAGGTAGTGGCTGCTGACTTCGCCATGGGTCAGCAATTGCAGCGAGTCCTCCAGGGATGCGGAGGTGTAATGCATCACCACGAACTGAATACGGCTGTCGTGATTGACTGAAGGGTGGCTGGTGTCAATCCGGGGACCGCTGGCGCAACCGGCTAATACGAGCAGCGAAGCAATAAGAGCAAGAAGTTTCATGGTGGAGGCAATATACACGAGACAATAATGCAACAGTGTAACGTATTGCCTTGCGCGCCGACCGCAAAAGCGCGCCTTTAAACAAAATGGAACAATTAACTGTCAGCCCAGTTCTATCCGATTACGCCCGGTGTTTTTCGCGCGATATAGCGCCTGATCAGCTCTTTTAAGCACCAGGTCGCTATGTTCGCCCGCTCTGAAGGCGGTCAGTCCCATGGAAATGGTGATAGTGACTCGCTCGCCCTTGAAGTGGAATGGGCAAGCTTCGATCGATGCGCGCAAGGTTTCCAACAGTTTCGCGCCGGCCATCGGCGCCGTGGCAGGCATCAACAGCACAAACTCCTCACCGCCAAACCTGGCTATGAAGTCCGTCCCGCGCAGACGCTTGCGCAGCACACTGGCGATGATTTTCAGCACCTTGTCGCCCGCGAGATGGCCGTAGTTGTCATTGATGCGTTTGAAATGGTCGAGGTCGAGCATCGCCAGCAACAGGGTATTGCCGTGTTGTTGCCATTGACTGATTTCGTGGTCCAGCCGTTCGCTCCAGGCCGCTCGATTCGGCAGGCCGGTCAACGGATCGATCAAAGCCTTCTGGCGCTGTTCTTCGAGGTGCTCGCGGTAGCCCAGCGCTTCCTGCTCCATGTGGGCCACCCTTTCAGCCAGGCTTTGCAGGCGGGCAGCGACTTCCTGCTCGCGCTCGTCGCGTTGCTTCTGGTGCTGGTCCATGGTGCCGAGCAGGCCTTCGAGATGGTCTTCCAGCATGTGCTTGAGGTCATCGAGGTCCGCCGCGTCCTGCATGCTGCTTTGCAGGCCGTCGACTTGCTCGCGAATCTGCGTGTCCATCACTCGCGCGGCAGAGCGGTTGTCGGCGTGGCCTTCGCTGGCGGCTTGCAGGTTGCTCTGAAATGATTCGAGGCGTTCGTTGAGTCGTTGCAGATAGGCTTCGAATTCGTGTTGGCCGCTGTCGGTAATGGCCAGCATTAATGTTGCCAGATCATCGAGGATGGGTAGCAGTTCGTACCAATTCAAGCCGTTTTGAAGACGATTGCGCATCGCTTCGGCTTGCGGTCGATGGCGTTCGGGCAGCGTCAGGTCGTCGAGAAGGCCCAGCAGAGTGTCTTCGATGTGCTTGGCCACAGAGCTGTAGGACGGTTCCGGCGAGTCCGGCAGGGCATACAGAATGTCGTGTTCTGACGTTTGCGGATCGCTGGCCTCCGGGATCAGTTCATCCGGGTTGATTGCCGGCGGAGCCTGGGTGGCCGGTACGGCGATCGATGGAGCCGGCTCTTGCGGGTGTTCGAGGTTCGGCTGGATTTGTGGCTCCGGGGCCTGGCTGCTCGTGGCCTCTGGCTCCAGGATGGGCGGGGCGAACGCCACGACTTCGGCTATGGGTGCCGTTGTTGCTGTGGGAGCCGGAGTGTCCACGGGTTCAGCGGGCGCAGCGGCGGGCAGGGCAGCTTCAACGGCTTGCGGTTTGTTGGCGGCTGGCGCGAGATTGACCGTCGCGAGTGGGAGTTCGGCCAGTGGAGCTGCAACCGGCTCGACAGGTTGCGGTGCAGGCATTGGCAATTCGGGGGCGGCGATCTGTGGCGCAGCCTCGTCTGCATCCCGGCTACCGAACAGGCGCTGCAGAAAACCCGGACGACCCGGTTCCACAGGGTTCTCCAACAGGCTCAAGGCTTTGCCTTGCAAGCCGCTCAGTTCGCTGAGCAGCAACGGGATTTCGCGAGCCTGGCCGACACGTCCGTTCAGCTGCTTGGCGAAACTCTTCAGTGGCCGGCTCACTTCCCGTGGCAGCGGCAATGCTTGCAACTGAGAGACCAGCGCCGTCAGTGCGGCGCTGACTTGATCAACCCGGGTTTCCCGGCGTTGCTCGGAGTCGAGCACGGCTTTTTCCAGGCGCGGCAGCAAGGCTGCCAGGCCGGCGTCCATGTCGTCTGTGCGTATGACTTCGCGCATTTCCTTCATGCATAGGTCAACGGCGCGATCGGTGCCTTCGGCAGCCAGGGTGCTGCGCACCAGTCCGCGACGCAGCAGGTCGAGCCGGGCGTCCCATCGACGTTCGAGCTTTTCCTGTTGTTCGATGCTTTTGAGGTATTTCTCTTTCCAGCGCTGTGCTTCGTCGCTCATTCAGGCAGGACTCAACGCGGGGAATGCATCGGCCGTGAGCGAGCCCGGCAGACGAATCTCTACCGCGACCGGCAGGTGATCGGAAATGGGCTGTGCCAGCACCTCGACCTTTTCAAGCGTCAGGGTGGGGCTGAGCAGAATGTGGTCCAGACAGCGCTGTGGGCGCCAGCTGGGAAAGGTCGCTTCCATCTGCGGCGCGAGCAGGCCTAAATCGCGCAGCGGGGAATGTTGCAGCAAGTCACCGGCGTGGGTATTCATATCGCCCATCAGCACCTGGTGCTTATAACCGCCGATCAACTCGCGGATGTAAGCCAGTTGCATGCTACGGGCGCGAGCGCCCAGCGCCAGGTGCATCATCACCACCACGAGCGCCTCCGGACCTTCGCCGAAGCGCACCAGAATGGCCCCGCGACCCTTGGGCCCCGGCAGCGGATGATCCTCGATCGCCCACGGGCGCAGGCGGCTGAGCACGCCATTGCTGTGCTGGCCGAGATGACCGAGATTGCGATTGAGTTGTTGATACCAATAAGGGAAGGCGCCGAGCTGCGCCAGGTGTTCGACCTGATTGACGTAGCCCGATCGCAGGCTGCCGCCATCGGCTTCCTGCAAGGCGACCAGATCGAAGTCGCCCAGCAGATTGCCGATTTTTTGCAGGTTGTCGGCACGCCCGGTGTGCGGCAGCAGATGCTGCCAGCCGCGGGTCAGATAGTGCCGATAACGCTCGGTACTGATGCCGACCTGGATATTGAAACTGAGCAAACGCAGACGGCTGTCCACGGGCAACCCCGTTGATTCCAGGTGATGCTCGTTGACCCGCGGGTCGTGCAGGCCAACGATGCGTTCAGTTCCCCAGCGGCGCATGGCGGTCGCCGCGCTTAGTTGGCAACGGCCTTGGTTGCCGCTCGCTCTTTGGCGACCAGTTGGTCAGCCAGTTTCAACGCTTGTTCGGCGCCGCCGGCAGAGCCGATGTCAAAGCGATACTTGCCATTGACGATCATGGTAGGCACGCCGGAGATTTCATATTTCTTGGCAAGCTCTTTGGCTTTGTTGATCTGGCCCTTGATGGCGAAGGAGTCGAAGGTGGCCAGGAATTTTTCCTTGTCTACACCTTGGGTCGCCAGGAAGTCCGCCATGTCTTCTTTGTCGGTCAGTTTCTTGTGTTCTTTCTGGATTGCGTTGAACACCGCAGCGTGAACCTTGCTCTCGACACCCATGGCCTCAAGCGTCAGGAACATCTGGCCGTGGGCATCCCAAGGGCCRCCAAACATGGCCGGGATACGTACGAAATTCACGTCGGAAGGCAGCTTTTCAACCCATGGGTTGATGACGGGTTCGAAGGCATAGCAATGCGGGCAGCCGTACCAGAACAGCTCCACGACTTCGATCTTGCCAGGCTCGGCCACCGGGACCGGGTTGCTCAGTTCGACATAGGGCGCTTCAGGTTTTTCGGCGGCTTGGGCAGTCATGCCGAACAGGCTGGCAGCGACGAGTGCGGCGCTGATGATCAGATTACGCATGCTTTACTCCTGGACAATTTGGGCGCCTCGCGCGACCTGTTTTCAGACAGATTCCGGCGGGCTTGAGTTCTGTAGTGTAACGGCAGCGGCCACAAAAAAGGGCAGCCAAAGCTACCCTTTTTATGTTTGCATCGACGGATTAATCGAGAGTTAACGTTGCAAGAGATGTACATCACTCACAACGCTCGATCACAGGCCTTAGTGCAAGCCTTGAATATAGCTGGAGACGGCGGCGATATCTTCGTCGCTCAGCTTTTTAGCGATGCTTTGCATTGGTTTGGTGTCGCCGTCGTTGGTCCGGCCACCTTCTTCTTTTCTGAATTCGGTCAATTGCTTGCCGACGTACTGAGCATGCTGGCCGCCCAGGTGCGGGAAGCCGGCAGCTGCGTTGCCTGCGCCATTGGGCGAGTGGCAGCCGGTGCAGGCTGGCAGCCCTTTGGCCAGGTCGCCGCCACGGAACAGTGCTTCACCGCGAGCCAYGATTTTCGGGTCGGCGGCACCGACGCTGCCTTTCTGGCTGGCGAAGTAGGCGGAGATATCGGCCAGGTCCTGATCGCTGAGGTTGGTCAGCAGGCCGGTCATTTCCAGTACCGTGCGTTTGCCGGACTTGATGTCGTGCAGCTGCTTGTTCAGATAACGCTCGCCCTGGCCTGCCAGTTTCGGAAAGTTAGGCGCCATGCTATTGCCATCCGGGCCATGACAGGCGCCACATACTGCGGCTTTCGCCTGACCAGCAGTCGCATCACCTGCAGCATGGGCAATACCGGAGATCCCCACGGTCAACAGCAGACTCACGATCAATTTGTTCATCAGCTAATCCAACTACGGCTAAGGGTTAAAGAGTTATGGACCGGGTTTACTCGCTCATCCACTGGATGATGTCTCGGTAATCCTCGGCACTGCAGTCCATGCACAAACCACGCGGCGGCATCGCCTTGAAACCCTGGGTCACGTGTTGCACCAGCGTCTCCATACCTTTCGCCAACCTCGGCGTCCAAGCTTCCTGATCGCCCTTGCGGGGCGCCATGGGTAGTTGGCCGGAATGACAGGCACCACAAACACGGTTGTACACAGCTTCCGGATCCTGTGTAGCCTGAGCGCTGTAAAGCGGCATCAAGACACCGGCAGCTAGCAGCCATTTCGTCATAAAACGACCTTTTCAGGGTTGAGAGCGTGCTGCGTTCTAATGCGCAATCAAGGTCAATCGCTCTCGTGAACTTCATCCTACGCTGGGACAAAGCGCACACAAAATCTGCGGCATTATATACTGGCGTCACTGAAACGGAAACGACACTGCTTGCCGCGTCCATTCCCGGCGCCGCCCACATCGGAAATCCCATGCAACTCAAGAATCCCATCCTCGGCCTGTGCCAACAGTCCACCTTTATGCTCAGCGCCGCCAAAGTCGACCAATGTCCCGACGACGAAGGCTTTGAAGTGGCCTTCGCCGGGCGTTCCAACGCCGGCAAGTCCAGCGCATTGAATACTCTGACCCACGCCAGCCTGGCACGGACCTCGAAAACACCGGGTCGCACACAGCTGTTGAACTTCTTCAAGCTAGACGATGAACGCCGTCTGGTCGACCTGCCAGGCTACGGTTATGCAAAAGTACCGATCCCGTTGAAGATGCACTGGCAGCGTCACCTGGAAGCCTATCTGGGTGGCCGTGAGAGTCTGAAAGGTTTGATTCTGATGATGGACATCCGTCATCCAATGACCGACTTCGACCTGTTGATGCTCGATTGGGCCGTCGCCAGCGGCATGCCGATGCATATTCTGCTGACCAAGGCCGACAAACTGACCTACGGCGCGGCAAAAAACACGCTGCTCAAGGTTCAATCGGAAATCCGCAAGGGTTGGGGCGATGCGATCACTATCCAGCTGTTTTCGGCCCCCAAGCGCATGGGCCTGGAAGAAGCCTACACCGTACTGGCGGACTGGATGGAGTTGGCGGACAAGGGTGCCGAGGCTGCCGAGTAAGTCTCTCGAGGCCAATTGGCAGGCAAAAAAAACCCCGGACTTCGTATGGGGAGGGAGAAGTTCCGGGGTTCAAGTTCCGGACCGCTAGGGCGGGGTCCAGATATCTGCCAACACTTAACACAACATAGGAGCATCGAAGGGCTTCACCAGCCATTCAGTATCTCTGAGTGGCGGTTCACGGATTTAGTTCAGACTATTTTCAAAAACCATTGGAAATAATCGCTGTCATTTTCTGCTCTATAGCCCTTCGTCATGTGCTGCAGCGCCAGGCCGCAGCACAAACGTCTTTTCAGGCGGCTCAGTGCGCCTCATCCCAGTTGTTGCCTGCGCCCACCTCAACCAGAAGCGGTACGTCCAGTTGTGCGGCGTTGCTCATGTGCACGCGAATCTCCTCGCGTACCTGGTCGACCAGGTCCTCACGCACCTCGAGCACCAATTCATCGTGTACCTGCAGGATGACTTTGGCGTCCAGGCCTGACGATGCCAGCCAGTTGTCCACCGCCACCATGGCTTTCTTGATGATGTCCGCCGCGGTGCCTTGCATCGGGGCGTTGATCGCCGTGCGCTCGGCAGCTTTGCGCAGGGCCTGGTTTTTCGCGTTGATTTCCGGCAAGTACAGGCGACGACCAAAGATGGTTTCGACGAAGCCTTGCTCGGCGGCCTGGGCGCGCGTGCGCTCCATGTACTGCAGCACGCCGGGATAACGGGCGAAATAACGGTCGATGTAGGCCTGGGACTGTTTGCGATCGACGCCGATCTGCTTGGCCAGGCCAAACGCGCTCATGCCGTAGATCAAGCCGAAGTTGATGGCTTTCGCGCTTCGACGCTGATCGTTGGTAACCGCATCCAGCTCGACGCCGAACACTTCTGCGGCCGTGGCCCGGTGGACATCGAGGTTGTTGCGGAAGGCATGCAGCAAGCCTTCGTCCTTGGCCAGGTGCGCCATTATCCGCAGTTCGATTTGCGAGTAATCCGCGGCCAGCAGTTTGTAGCCTTTCGGCGCGACGAACGCCTGACGAATCCGGCGACCTTCGGCGGTACGGATCGGAATGTTCTGCAGGTTCGGGTCGATGGACGACAAACGCCCGGTGGCTGCGACAGCTTGCTGGTAAGACGTATGAATGCGCCCGGTGCGTGCGTTGATCTGCTCTGGCAAACGGTCGGTGTAGGTGCTTTTGAGCTTGCTCAGCGAGCGGTATTGCATCAGCACCTTGGGCAGCGGGTAGTCCTGTTCGGCCAACTCGGCCAGCACGGCTTCGGCAGTCGACGCCTGACCCTTGGCGGTTTTGCTGAGTACAGGCAAACCGAGCTTTTCGTAGAGGATCACGCCCAGTTGCTTTGGCGAGCCAAGGTTGAATTCTTCACCGGCAATGGCAAAGGCCTCACGCTCAAGGGCGACCAGTTTCTCGCCCAGCTCGACGCTCTGGATGCCCAGCAGGTTGGCGTCTACAAGCGCGCCCTGGCGCTCGATACGGGCCAGGACCGGCATCAGCGGCATTTCAATCTCGTTGAGCACTTTGACCAGGCTTGGCGTCGCGGTCAGTTTTTCCTGCAATACCAGATGCAGGCGGAAGGTGACATCGGCGTCTTCGGCGGCATAGGGACCCGCCAGCTCAAGGGAAATCTGGTCGAAGGTCAGCTGTTTGACGCCTTTGCCCGCAATCTCCTGGATGTCGGTCTTGCTTTGGCCCAGGTACTTGAGCGCCAGGCTGTCCATGTCGTGGCGGGTGGCCGTTGAGTCCAGTACGTAGGACTCGAGCATGGTGTCGTAGGCAATACCCTGAACAGTAATCCCGTTGTTCTGATCGCCACCGATGGCGCAATTGGCGAGGATATTGGTGTCGAACTTCGCATGTTGGCCGACTTTCAGTTTATTCGGGTTTTCCAGCAGCGGTTTCAACGCCAGCAGCACGGTGTCACGGTCCAGTTGTTCCGGTACGCCCATGTAGGAATGGGTCAGCGGAATGTAGGCTGCTTCGTTGGCCGCGACAGAGAACGACAGGCCTACCAGTTGCGCGTGTTGGGCATCGCTGCCGTTGGTTTCGGTGACGAAGGCGATCAGCAGCGCCTTGTCGAGTTTGTCCAGCCAGGCCTCGAAGCGCTTCTGGTCGAGGATGGTTTCGTATTTCGCTTCGGCGGCACCCGGCTGCTCCTGGGCGACCTCGACGATGTCCTGACCCGAACGCTTGGCGTCGCGCTGGTTCTCTTCGAACCAGCTCTTAAACTCCAGCAGGGAATAGAGTTCGGCAAGCTTGTCGTGATCCGGTGGGCCCATCTGCAGATCGTCGAGGCCGATGTCCAGCGGCACGTCGATCTTGATGGTTGCCAATCGGTAAGAAAGAAAGGCCATTTCCTTATGCTCTTCGAGCTTGGCCGGCAGGGTCTTGGCGCCGCGAATCGGCAGGGTCGGGACGATATCGAGCTGCGCATAGAGCTCGGTCAGGCCGCCATTCACGCCAACCAGCAGGCCGGAAGCGGTCTTCGGACCGATACCCGGAACGCCCGGGATGTTGTCGGACGAATCGCCCATCAACGCCAGATAATCGATGATCTGCTCGGGAGCGACGCCGAATTTCTCCTTCACGCCTTCCACGTCCAGCGCGCTACCGGTCATCGTATTGACCAAGGTAATGTGCCCGTCGACCAGTTGTGCCATATCCTTGTCGCCGGTGGAAATCACCACCGGGCGGTCGGCGGCCGCGCTGCTGCGGGCCAGGGTGCCGATCACATCGTCCGCTTCGACGTTGTCCACGCACAGCAATGGAAAGCCCAAGGCCTTGACGCTGGCGTGCAGCGGCTCGATCTGGACCCGCATATCGTCAGGCATGCTTGGGCGGTTGGCCTTGTACTCGGCGAACATCGCGTCGCGGAACGTCCCGCCCTTGGCGTCGAACACCACGGCGAACGGGCTGTCCGGGTACTGCTTGCGCAGACTCTTGAGCATGTTCAACACACCTTTGACCGCTCCGGTCGGCAGGCCTTTGGACGTGGTCAGCGGTGGCAGCGCATGAAAAGCGCGGTACAGGTAAGAAGAACCGTCCACCAGGACGAGGGGGGCTTGGCTCATGAGCAGGATCAACCTTTTCGGCGGGTCCGGCGCTAGAATAGCGGGACCGTTGACGACAAAGGGACAAGGTTATCATGCGCACACTAAATCGCTTGTTGCTGGCTGGCTTGTTTGCAATCACTCCATTGGCTGTCATGGCGGCGGATGACAAGCCCTCGGCGGACCCGGAAGTAACGATCCGCACGGAAGGCGATAAAACCATTCAGGAGTATCGCCAGAACGGCTTCGTGTACGCGATCAAGGTCACCCCGAAGGTCGGAAAACCGTACTTTCTGATACGTGCGGACGGAACAGATGCAAACTATATCCGCTCGGATCAGCCGGATATGCTGATTCCCTCGTGGAAAATCTTTGAGTGGAAGTAGTTTCTTAATTTCAATCGGCGCTGGCTCAACCGCGGCGCCCGTACTGGCAGTTTTAACCATGTCTGTGTTCACCCCCCTGGCTCGGCCCGAGCTGGAAACCTTTCTCGCCCCTTACGGGCTCGGCCGCCTGCTTGATTTCCAGGGGATCGCCGCCGGTAGCGAAAACACCAATTTCTTTATCAGCCTGGAGCAGGGCGAGTTTGTCCTGACCCTGGTCGAGCGCGGTCCGGTGCAGGAGATGCCGTTCTTCATCGAACTGCTCGACGTGCTGCACGACGCCAACCTGCCGGTGCCTTATGCCCTGCGCACCACCGACGGCGTTGCATTGCGCGAGCTGGCCGGTAAACCTGCGCTGTTGCAGCCACGTCTGGCGGGCAAGCACATCAAGGACGCCAACGCCCAGCATTGCGCTCAGGTCGGCGAGCTGCTGGCTCACCTGCACCTGGCGACCCAGGCCAACATGATCAAGCGCAAAACCGATCGCGGCCTGGACTGGATGCTGGAAGAGGGCACGCAGTTTCTCTCGCACCTGAACGCCGAACAAAGCGATTTGCTGCAACGGGCTCTGGAAGAGATCACCCAGCAGAAGACGAAAATTCTGGCGCTGCCGCGGGCCAACATCCATGCGGATCTGTTCCGCGACAATGCGATGTTCGAAGGCACGCACCTGACCGGGTTGATCGACTTCTACAACGCTTGTTCAGGGCCGATGCTCTATGACGTGGCAATTGCCTTGAACGACTGGTGTTCGGACGAGCAAGGGCAGCTCGACGGGGCTCGGGCGCGGGCGTTGCTGGGCGCTTATGCCGCGCTGCGACCGTTCACCGCTGCCGAAGCGGAGCTGTGGCCGACCATGCTGCGCGTGGCGTGCGTGCGGTTCTGGTTGTCGCGGTTGATTGCGGCGGAGTCTTTCGCCGGGCAGGACGTGTTGATTCACGATCCGATGGAATTTCAGCTGCGCTTGGCACAGCGGCAGAAGGTCGACACGCCGCTGCCTTTCGCCCTCTAAAAGCTTCGCGGGCAAGCCTCGCTCCTACAGGATGTGCGCGATCCCTGTAGGAGCGAGGCTTGCCCGCGAACGATTCACCACCAAACTTCCCGCTTACAACGACTCCAGGCACCCGGCCAAATCATTTCCCAATTTTTCCAGCACCTGCTCATACCCCTGGGCGGTCGCTGGCGTGTACCCGCCCAGCGCATCCAGCTCTGCCAGTTTCACCGGTAGCCCGGCCACCAGGGTTTCTGCCAGGCGCGGGCGCAGCGGCGGTTCGCTGAACACGCAAGTTTTGCCGACTTCCTGCAACCGCGCGCGCATCGCCGCGACGTGCTGGGCACCGGGCTGTACTTCGGCTGCGACACTGAACACACCGGCGTGCTTGAGGCCGTAGGCGTCTTCGAAGTAGTCGAAGGCTTCGTGGAACACGAAGTAAGGCTTGTTCGCGATCCCTGCCAGGCGAGCCTTCAGGCGTAGGTCCAGGGCATCCAGGCGTTCATCGAAGGCTTTGAGGTTGCTCTGATAGCGCGCCGCGTTAGCCGGATCGGCTGCACTCAGATCGGCCGCCATTTTGCTGGCGATCACTCGGGCGTTGATCGGTGACAACCACAAGTGCGCATCCAGGCTGCCGGGGCGATGATCGTGGTCATGCTCATCGGCTTCTTCGGCGTGGGAGTGGCTGTCTTCGGCGAAACGTCGCAGCTTCAGGCCAGGCAAATCCTGCACTGCGACGCTGGGCAGCGTACGACCTTTCAGTACGCGAGGCAGAAAACCCTCCATGTCCGGACCGATCCAGTAAACCAGGTCCACCGACTGCACCTTCCGTACGTCGGATGGGCGCAAGGCATAGTTATGCGGTGATGCTCCGGGCGGCAGCAACACTTCCGGAATCGCCACACCTTCCTGCACCGCAGCAGCAATCAGCTGCAGCGGCTTGATGCTGGTAAGTACTTTGACTTCGGCCTGGGCTGAACCGATCAGCAGAAAACTTGCGACAAATGCGACAAAGATAGAAAAAAGTCGGGACACGATGACCACTCGAAGAGGCGAGAACGGGTAACATAATAACGTCTCTCACAACACTCGTCGCCGCTCATGCCTAAAACACCGATTGCCAGTCGTCCCCACGACCACTCTCATTGCGTCCATAGCGCATTGTCTGAGGCCGATGCCTTGTGCGCACGTCAGGGGCTACGCCTGACCGCTTTGCGCCGGCGGGTGCTGGAACTGGTCTGGCAAAGCCATAAACCTCTGGGTGCCTACGACATTCTGGCGGTGCTCAGCGAGCAGGACGGCCGCCGAGCTGCGCCGCCGACCGTGTATCGTGCGCTGGATTTTCTGCTGGAAAACGGCCTGGTACACCGCATCTCCTCGCTGAACGCCTTCGTCGGCTGCAATCACCCGGAACACGCTCACCAAGGCCAGTTCCTGATTTGCCGCCAATGCCACGCCGCCATCGAGCTTGAACAGAAGTCCATCAGCGACGCGATCGTCGGCAGCGCCAGGGACGTCGGATTTATCGTCGAGGCCCAGACCGTTGAAGTCATCGGTCTCTGCTCGGGTTGCCAGGGGGCTTAATGAGCAATGCGCTGATCCGTCTTGAGCAGGTGGCCGTCACTTTTGCCGGGCAAAACGTGCTGGATAACATCGAACTGAGCGTCGAGCCGGGGCAGATCGTTACCCTGATCGGCCCTAATGGCGCCGGCAAAACCACGCTGGTGCGCGCGGTGCTCGGTTTGTTGAAGCCGGACAGCGGCAGCGTCTGGCGCAAGCCGAAGTTGCGCGTCGGTTACATGCCGCAAAAACTCCATGTCGATCCAACCCTGCCGCTATCAGTGCTGCGTTTCTTGCGTCTGGTCCCTGGCGTGGACCGCGCTCGGGCCTTGGCCGCCCTCAAGGAAGTCGGCGCCGAGCAGGTGATCGACAGCCCGGTGCAAAGTGTTTCCGGTGGCGAAATGCAGCGAGTACTGCTGGCCCGGGCATTGCTGCGCGAGCCGGAGTTGCTGGTGCTCGATGAGCCGGTACAAGGCGTCGACGTGGCCGGTCAAGCCGAGCTCTATAGCCTGATCACACGTCTGCGCGACCGTCATGGCTGCGGCGTATTGATGGTCTCTCACGATTTGCATCTGGTGATGAGCACCACCGACCAGGTGGTGTGCCTGAATCGCCATGTCTGCTGCTCCGGGCATCCCGAGCAGGTCAGCGGCGATCCCGCGTTCGTCGAACTGTTCGGAAAGAACGCACAAAGTCTGGCGATTTATCACCACCATCACGACCACGCTCACGACCTGCATGGCTCGGTGGTCATTGCGACCCCGTCGGCCCATACCCATATTCATGGAGATAGCTGCAAGCATGGCTGATTTTCTGCTCTTCGCCCTGCTTGCAGGTCTGGCCCTGGCGCTGGTTGCGGGCCCGTTGGGTTCGTTTGTGGTCTGGCGGCGCATGGCTTATTTCGGCGACACCCTGTCCCACGCCGCGCTGCTGGGTGTGGCGCTGGGCTTCCTGCTGGATGTCAGCCCGACCGTGGCTGTCACCGTAGGCTGCCTGTTGCTGGCAGTGTTGCTGGTGACGCTGCAACAGCGGCAGCCATTGGCGTCTGACACGCTGTTGGGAATTCTCGCACCGAGCACGCTCTCCCTGGGCCTGGTGGTACTAAGCTTCATGCATGAAGTGCGGATCGACCTGATGGCCTATCTGTTCGGCGACCTGCTGGCGATCAGCCCGACCGATCTGGCCTGGATCCTCGGCGGCAGCGCGGCGGTGCTGGTATTGCTTGTCACGCTGTGGCGACCCTTGCTGGCGATCACCGTGCATGAAGAACTGGCCAGGGTGGAAGGTTTGCCGGTGGCGGCGTTGCGTCTGGTCCTGATGTTGCTGATCGCCGTGGTGATCGCGGTGGCGATGAAAATCGTCGGCGTGTTGCTGATTACTTCGTTACTGATTATTCCGGCGGCTGCGGCACAACGTCACGCCCGCTCGCCGGAGCAGATGGCACTGGGCGCGAGCCTGCTGGGCATGCTCGCGGTGTGTGGCGGGCTGGCGTTGTCCTGGTTCAAGGACACCCCGGCTGGCCCGTCGATTGTGGTGGCGGCCGCCGCGTTGTTTCTGCTGAGTTTTGTCCTGCCCCGTCGAGGGGTGTAGACTTGCTYGTTTTTTGCGCAAATAGAGAGTCGCAGGAATGAAGCCGTTCGCCTCCCGTTATCTGCTCCTTGTCGCATTTTCGCTGCTACTGGGTGCTTGCCAAAGCACGCCGCCGGCGGCCACCGAGGCCCCCGATGCACGGGCCACGGCTATTGCACAGCTGGAACAAAGCCTGGCCAGCAGCGAGCTGGCCACCGCCGAGGATCAATTGGCGGCCTTGCAGGCCGAGTCGCCCAACGATCAATCCCTTGAGCAATACCAGCGGCAATTGGCCGAAGCCTATTTGCTGCGCAGCCAGATCGTGTTGCAAAAAGGTGATGTGAATGCCGCGGCCACTGCCCTCAGCCGTGCCCGGGTATTGATGCCCAAGGCCCCGGCGCTGACCGGTGGCGTTAACAATGCAATTGTTCATGCACGCAAGGCTGAACTGGATAAAGCCGAAGCGGCCCTCAAGGCTGCCGAAGCCAGACCGCAGGCCAAAGTGATCGACCCGACGGCTGAAAGCACGAAGGTGGCATTGAACCTCAACGATATGAGCAAACTTCGTCGTCAACTGGATGCTATCGCCGCCGATGTGGTGAATTATCAGTGCGACGTGAGCATTCAGGTTCCCCGTACTCAGGACTACCCATGGTTGGCCACGTTGCTGACCAAACGGGTGAAGAAGCTGGATTCGGGGTTTGATCTGAAGCTGGAGAAACAGATTCTGCGCAATATTCCGGCGCAGATGGTTTTGAGCCCTCGCAAGCCCTAAAAGCATCGCGGGCAAGCCTAGGTCCTACAGGCCCGGATTGATCACACATTATGTGTACGACCCAAAACCGTAGGAGCGAGGCTTGCCCGCGAAGGCGCCCTTCCTGTCGATAGAAATCCCTAAGCCGGAATCGCCTTGGCCTTAGGCTCCCTGTCCCATACTCTATGCTGACCGATCGCGGCAAAAAACGCCTTGAACAACTTGGTATCCGTACCCACGATCAACCCCGCGTCCGCTTCCAGTTTCAATACCTCCAGCAACTGCTTCGCTTCGCCATGCAAGGCGATCGCCTTCAGGTGTTTGTATGCCTCCAACAGGTAATGCAGCGCCACACCATCACTGCTTAGTGCCTTGATCGACGCCGCGCCACCCGGCACGAACACCGCGTCGAAGGCCACGGACGGCAAACCTTCCATCGACGCATCCACCGGCAGTGCTTTGCCATTGGCGGTGGTCACGGGGGCCGAGGTCGGGCCGAGCAGTTTGGCGTGAGCGCCTTCGGCCTTCAGCGCTTTCTTCATGGCGTCAATCGCCGCGCCATCGACACCGTTGGCCGCCAGGATCGCGACTTTTCGGGTTTTAATGTCTTCGGGCAACAAGTTAGCCTGGCTCAGGGCAGGGGAGTGATCCAGTGAGGTGTTACGCACCTTGACCGTTCCAGCCTTCGGAACCGGCAAGCCCAGGTTCTGCGCCACGCGTTTGGCCAGTTCCAGATCGATATTGGCCAGGATCTCATTGACCTGACGCACACGAATAAACTCGCGTTCGACCTTGCCCAGCTCAAAGCTGTAGGCGGCAATGATGTGCTCCTGTTCGTGCTTGCTCATGCTGTGGAAAAACAGCCGAGCCTGGGAGAAGTGGTCGCTGAACGACTCGCTGCGCTGGCGGATCTTGGCGGCGTCGACGCGCTCCGGGTAACTCTCGAAGCCGCCGTCCTGCGCTGCGGGCAGGGTCTCCTTCGGCCAGCCACTGTCGATGGAGTTCGGCTCGTAGGAAGCACGCCCCTTGTCGATGGTGGTGCGGTGCTGCGCATCCCGTTGACCGTTATGGAACGGTGCCAGTGGGCGGTTGATCGGGATCTCGTGAAAGTTCGGTCCGCCAAGTCGGCTGATCTGCGTATCGGTGTAGGAAAACAGCCGGCCTTGTAGCAGCGGATCATTCGAAAAATCGATTCCGGGCACGATATGCCCTGGGCAGAAGGCAACCTGTTCAGTCTCGGCGAAGAAGTTGTCCGGGTTGCGGTTGAGCACCATCTTGCCCAGGGGAGTGATCGGTACGATTTCCTCGGGGATGAGCTTGGTCGGATCAAGGATGTCGAAGTCGAAGGCATGTTCGCTTTCCTCCTCGATGACCTGTACGCCCAATTCCCACTCTGGATAGTCCCCCGTCTCGATGGACTCCCAGAGATCACGGCGATGGAAGTCGGCGTCTTTCCCGGCGAGCTTCTGCGCTTCATCCCACACCAGCGAACAGGTGCCGGYGACGGGGCGCCAATGGAATTTGACGAACCGCGATTTGCCCTCGGCGTTGATCATGCGGAACGTGTGCACGCCGAAGCCTTGCATGCTGCGCAGGCTTTTGGGGATCGCCCGGTCGGACATGGTCCAGATCACCATGTGCGCGGACTCCGGCACCAGAGAAACAAAGTCCCAAAAGGTGTCGTGGGCCGAACCGCCGGTAGGAATTTCATTGTGGGGCTCGGGTTTTACCGCGTGCACGAAGTCAGGAAACTTGATCGCATCCTGAATGAAGAACACCGGCATGTTGTTACCCACGAGGTCGAAGTTGCCTTCGTCGGTGAAAAACTTCACCGCGAAACCGCGTACGTCGCGCACGGTATCGCCCGACCCGCGCGGGCCTTGCACCGTGGAGAAGCGCACAAAAACCGGAGTTTTTTGATGTGGATCTTGTAGGAATGCGGCCTTGGTCAGTACGGAATGGGGCTCGTAGGCCTGGAAGTAACCGTGGGCGCCAGTGCCGCGRGCATGAACGATGCGCTCAGGAATACGTTCATGGTCAAAATGCGTGATCTTTTCACGCATGATGAAGTCTTCCAGCAATGACGGCCCACGGGCGCCGGCCTTCAACGTGTTCTGATTGTCCGCGACCTTCACGCCCTGGTTGGTGCGCAGGGCCTGCTC